>JANQKA010000039.1 GCA_028281405.1 Hasllibacter sp.
GCCGCTCAATCCCGTGGCGAAGCCGGGCAGGATGACGGCTCCCTGCGGGAGCGCGGCGATGACCTTCGCCAGTTCCGCCGTCGTGGATAGCGACAGGGTGGACCCGCAGAGAATCACGGGATCCTCCGGCGGATTTTCGGTCCATTCGGCGATGAGTCTTTCGGTGGCGGCGCGCCTCGACGCTCCCCCGCCCTCCCGGCCCGGATACTTGAGGAAGTCCGCGGCCGCCTTCAGGAATTCGAAATTCCTCATCCAGTGGGCCGCGTGATCACCGACATCGATGCCCTCCAGCGCGGACAGGTCGAGGCCGTCGCCGAAGATTTCGTCGATGAGTTTGATCAGGGATTCCGAGGTTTCGAACACGGCGTGGGCGCCGGATTCCCCGCCCGTTTCAAGCATGCCGGCGATCAGCTTGGCGACCTCGAACACCCGCGCCAGGGATTTGTCCTCCGACCCTTCTCCGAGAGCGATGTCCATCGCCAACCCTCCCACGAGCCTCGCCTGGGGGAGAAACGTCGCCCCGTCGTCGGCGAGCGCCGCCAGGATCGCCTTCGACATCTGCCGCGAGTTGACGAACAGCCGCGTCCGCGCGAGGGCGACCGGGTCTCCGCCCAGTCTCCGCCTCAATCCGCGGGCCACCGCGGTTGGATAATCCGCGCCGAGGGGCAGGTGGTATACGCCCGGTTCGATCCTAGACACGGCCGCGCAACTCCTGTTCCGCCAAGGCGATCGAATCCGGACGACCCACGTCGGTCCACCGTCCATCATAAAGGACGCCGTGCACGCGGCCCCCCGGTATGAGATCGTCCCAGACCCGGTTCATGGAGAACGCCTTTTCCCCGATGCGTGTCACCGCGCCGGTCTCGATGATTTGAAGTCCGCCATAGACGGCGTCCGGCCCCCTCGACAAGGGTCCGGGAGCTCCGGCGAAGTCTCCTTTTCCGGCATGCCCCGAAGCGCGTCCGCGGGGAATCAGCATCAGGAGCGCGTCCATTTCCCCGGGCCGCCAAGCCTTCGCGAGGGCATCTACCGGATCCGGCCCGATCCAAACCGCGTCGGAATTCAGGGTGATCACCGGCCCGCCTCCAAGGACGGGAGCCGCGTTCTTCAACCCGCCTCCGGTGTCCAATATGTCCGGGCGTTCGACGATGACGGAAATTTCCGGCCGATCGGCCAGATGCGCGGCGATCATCTCCGAGCGGTAGTGGGCGTTCACGGCGATGTTGACGCCATGCGGTTCGAGCAGGCCCAGCGCGTGGTCGAGCAGGGTCCGGCCGGCGACCCCGATCAGGGGCTTTGGCCGGTCCTCCGTGAGGGGGCGCATGCGGGTTCCGAAACCCGCGGCGAAAATCAGCGCGGAGACCGGGTGCCGCATGAGCGCCTCAACGTTTCGATTCGCCCCGGGTCCGGCGGGGGCAGGTGGCGGTCAACGAGCCCGGCGAGTCCGCCGAGCGCCGGATCGGCGAGACAGGTTTGAAGGTGGGTCCAGACCCTCGGGAGAAGATCGAGGTAGCCCGCTTTGCCGTCCCTCAGGTTCAGGCGCGCGAACACGCCCAGGATGCGCAGATTGCGCTGGGCCGAAAGTACCGCGCAGGCGGTTCGGAACGCCGCCGCGGGCGTTCCGGTGGCTTCGAGGTACCTGTCTACACAGAGCTCGGCGACCTCCTGAGACACGTCGCGCCGGGCGTCGTGAATCAAGGACACGAGGTCGTAGCCGGGATGCGCCCACTGCGCGTCTTGGAAGTCCAGCAGGCCGACCTCGGCCAAGCCGTCGCGGTTCGGCAGCCAGATCAGGTTTT
>JANQKA010000061.1 GCA_028281405.1 Hasllibacter sp.
GCGGGAGGACGCCTAACTCCGCCAAGCGGGACGATGCCGAAATCGGCGGACCGGACGGGACGAGGGGCCGACCCAAGCAGGGGGCCGTCCGAATCCCATCGTCGCGCGGGCGCGAATCGCGCCCAGGCCCGCCATCAATCGAAGGAATGGGGCCACATGTCCGGAAAAATCGGAGTCATGCTGTGCGGCCACGGATCGCGGTCCGAGGCGGCGGTTCGGGAATTCGCCGCCCTCGCGGACGCGCTGCCCCCGCACCTGCCCGACGATTGGGAGGTGGAACACGGGTATCTGGAATTCGCCAATCCGGTGATCCGCGCGGGCCTCGACGCGCTGCGGGGCAAAGGCTGCGACCACATTCTCGCGGTGCCCGGAATGCTGTTCGCCGCGATGCACGCCAAAAACGACATCCCCTCGGTGCTCAACGCCTACGCCCGCGAGCACGGCGTCCGCGTGGACTACGGAAGGGAACTCGGCGTCGACCCCAGGATGATCCGCGCCGCCTCCGCGCGGATCGAAGAGGCCCTCGCCTCCGCGGAGTCGGATGTTCCGCTCCACGAAACCTGCCTCGTGGTCATCGGCCGCGGGGCGTCGGACCCCGACGCCAATTCCAACGTGTCGAAAATCGCCCGGATGCTGTGGGAGGGCATGGGGTTCGGGTGGTGCGAGGTGGGCTATTCCGGGGTCACCTTTCCGCTGGTGGAGCCCTGCCTCGAGCAGGTGGCGAAGCTCGGCCACCGCCGGGTCGTGGTGTTCCCGTACTTCCTGTTTTCCGGCGTGCTGATCGACCGCATTTACGGATTCACCGACATGGTGGCCGCGGCCCATCCCGAAATCGAGTTTCTCAAGGCGGGATACCTGGGGGAACATCCCGACGTGCTGTCCACGTTCGCCGAGCGCGCGACCGAAATCCTCGACGGCCGGACCGAGATGAACTGCTCCATGTGCAAATACCGCACACGGGTTCTCGGCTTCGAGGAGGAGGTGGGCATGCCCCAGGAGAGCCATCACCATCATGTGGAGGGGCAGGGCGCGTCGGCGCCGGGGTCGAACGTGGCCGACTGCGCGCTTTGCGCGGATTTCTGCACCGGGGCCTGCCGTTTGGATGCCGTCCACAATCACCATCATCATCACGGCCATGACCATGATCACGGCCACCATCATCACCATCATCACCATCCCCACTATCCCCACGCGGACCACCCACTCGGTCCGGAATCCGTGCGGAAGCATCTGAAGTGACCCATCTTCGCGACCCCGCGGCGATCTACGCCGAGAGTTTCCGGATCGTCCGCGACGAGGCGGCTCTCGGGCGTTTCGGCGCGGCGGAGGCGGAACTGGCCACGCGATTGATCCATTCCTGCGGCATGGTGGACATCGCGGAGGACGTCGTGATCTCCGACGGTTGCGTCGCGGCCGGGCGGAGGGCCCTCGCCGCCGGAGCCCCGGTTCTTTGCGACGCCGAGATGGTGGCCTGCGGCGTCATCCGGCGCGGTCTCCCGGCCGGCGTAAGTGTCGTGGTCACGCTCGGGGAGGAGGGCGTCGCCGGCCTCGCCCGGCGGCTCGGCACCACCCGATCCGCCGCCGCCGTGGAGTTTTGGCGCGACCGCGTCGCCGGAGCCGTCGTCGCCATAGGCAACGCTCCCACCGCGCTGTTCCACCTGCTCGACCGGTTGGCGCGGGGGTGGCCCGCCCCCGCGGTCATTCTGGGATTTCCGGTGGGGTTCGTCGGCGCCGCCGAATCGAAGGCCGAGCTCGTCCGCGCGGCGCCCTGTCCGTTCGCCACGCTGCCGGGGCGGCGCGGCGGGTCGGCGATGGCGGCGGCGGCGGTAAACGCCCTGTCGCTCGGCTTGGATGGGGACGGAACATGACCGCGCCCTGGCTTCACATAATCGGTCTGGGGGAAGACGGCTTGGACGGCGTTTCGTCCGACGCCCGCGCCGCGCTGGAAAGGGTCGAGGTGGTGATCGGAGGCGAACGCCACCACCATCTCACGGAGGGCCTGTCCGCCGAACGCATCGTCTGGCCGTCCCCGTTTTCGACGCTCCGCGACGAGATCGCCTCGTTCCGGCCCCGCCAAACCGCCGTGCTGGTCACGGGCGACCCCACCTGGTTTTCGGCGGGGGGTCATCTCGCGCGGATGTTCCCCGCCGAGGAACTCGCGATCCATCCGCAACTGTCCGCCTTTCAGTGGGCCGCCGCCCGCATGGGGTGGAGTCTCGCCGACGTGGAAACGCTGACCATTCACGGACGTCCCGCCGAACAATTCCTGCCTTTCGCCGGCGACGGTCAAAAACTTCTCCTGCTCACCCGTGACGCCACGTCCCCGGCCACGGTGGCGGGCCTGCTGACGGAGCGCGGTTTCGGCCCTTCGAAACTCTCCGTGCTCGGGGCGCTCGGCGGAGACCGTGAAACACGGATCGACGGAATCGCCGAGACCTGGTCCGCCGAATCCCCCGATTTCCACACGCTCGCCGTCGAAGTCGTGGCTTCCGACGACGCCCGTCCGCTGCCCCGCTGGGGGCTGCCGGACGAGGCCTTCGTCAACGACGGCAAGATGACCAAGCGGGAACTGCGCGTTTTGACTCTCGCCGCCCTCGCTCCGCGGCGGGCTGAGCGGCTTTGGGACATCGGCCTCGGCTGCGGTTCCGTGGCGGTCGAATGGATGCGCTCGGGAAAGGACATGGAGGCGGTCGGAGTGGAGCCGGACGCTGCCCGCCGCGCCATGGCGGCCGAGAACGCCCGCATTCTCGGAACTCCGCGCCTGAAGATCGTGGACGGGTCGGCGCCGGACGCCTTGGCGGGCCTTCCCCGTCCCGACGCCGTGTTCATCGGCGGTGGTCTGAGCCCCGGCGTGGCGGAGGCCTGCCTCGCCGCGCTCGGCCGGCACGGGAGATTGGTCGTCAACTCCGTCACGCTGGAGTCCGAAGCGGCGCTTTCGGAGCTTCACGCCCGGCACGGCGGAGAGTTGATCCGCGTCTCCGTCGCCCGCGCCGACGAAATCGGCGTGAGGCGGGGCTGGCGCCCGGCGATGCCCGTGACCCAGTGGCGGCTGCTCAAATGACCGGGACGCTTCACGGCGTCGGCGTTGGCCCGGGCGACCCCGAACTGGTCACGCTGAAGGCGGCGAGGCTCATCTCGGCCGCCTCCGTGATCGCCTATCCGGCCCCGGATTCGGGAATTGGATTCGCGCGGTCCATCGTCGCCGACCTGATCCCCGAAACCGCGGTCGAGATTCCGATGGTGGTGCCGATGCGTCCGGACAGGTTCGCCGCGGAGTCGGTCTACGCCGAGGTCGCCGGGATATTGGCGGACCACCTGCGCGGCGGAGTGGACGTGGTCGCGCTTTGCGAAGGGGATCCATTCTTCTACGGCTCGTTCATGTATCTCCACGACCGCCTCGCCGGCCGCTTCCCGGTCGTGGTCGTGCCGGGAGTGTCTTCGCTCTGCGCGGTGACCGCCGCTTCCGGCAGACCCTTCTGCGCCCGGGCCGAGGGTGTGACGGTGCTTCCGGCGACCCTTTCCGAAGAGGATCTCGAGGCGCGGCTCTCGGCGGCCGAAGCGGCCGCCGTGATGAAGCTCGGACGGCATTTCCCGAAGGCGCGCCGCGTGATCGACCGGCTGGGCATGACCGGCCGGGCGACGTTCGTCTCCCACGCGTCGCTTCCGAATCAGAGGGTCGCGCCGCTGGAGGAGGCCCCGGACGAGGCTCCATATTTTTCGATGATCGTCATTCCCGGACGGGACGCCCATGCCTGAAGCGTTCCCCGCGGCGGTGGTCGTCTGCCTTCTGCCGTCGTCGCTCGCTCCGGCTGAGCGGGCGGCGGGCGCTCTGGGCGCGCGGGTCGATCTGCGGGGGCGCGATTTCGGGAACGTAGGGGATCACCTGCGCGGGCTGTTCGCCGCGGGCGCGTCCATCGTCGGCCTCATGAGCGGCGCGATCATGATCCGCGCGCTCGCGCCGCTGCTCGCCGACAAGCGGGTGGAACCCCCTGTCGTCGCGCTGACGGACGCCGGACTGCCGGTGCCTCTGCTGGGAGGACACCGCGGCGCGAACGCCCTGGCGCGGCGGTTGGCGGAAACGTTCGGCACCCGCGCGGCGGTGACCACCGCCGGGGAGACGCGTCTCGGCGTGGCCCTGGACGAACCGCCGGAGGGGTGGACCATCGAGACGCCCGAATGCGCGAAGGCGGCGATGGCGGGCCTGCTCGAGGGCCGGTCCGCCACAATTTCCGGCGAGGCTCCCTGGCTCGCTCCCCTGCTGGACTCCCCGGAGGTTTCCACGGTCGCCGGTGACGGCGCGTACGTGGTGCTCGCGGTGGAGGGCCAGGAGCCGCTGATCTACCGCCGTCGCCACGTCATGCTGGGCGTCGGGACATCCCGGGGCTGCCCGCCCGACGAATTGATCGGGCTCGCCGCGCGGACCCTGGCCGATCACGGCATCGCCGAGGGCGAGGTCGCGGCGGTCCACTCGATCGACATCAAATCCGACGAGGCGGCGGTCCACGCCCTCGCCAGGCATCTCGGCGCGCCCGCCCGGTTCCACGGGGCGCGGGATCTCGCGGCCGAAGAGCGCAGATTGGCCTCGCCGTCCGAGGCGGTCCGATCGGAGGTGGGCGTTCCCGGAGTGGCGGAGGCGGCGTGCCTCCGCGCCGCGGGGCCCGGGGCGGAACTCTTGATCGCCAAGACGAAGTCCCGCAACGCCACCGTCGCCGCCGCCTCCGGGCTTTCCGGCGCGCCGGGCGCGGAGCGCGGCCGCTTGGCCGTGGTCGGCATCGGCCCCGGGCGCGCCGACTGGCGGACGCCGGAGGCGTCGCGACTCGTGGCCGAGTCGGACGAACTCGTGGGGTACGGACCCTATCTCGACCTCCTCGGCCCCGCGGCGCGCGGCAAATCGCCGCGCGCTTTCGGCCTCGGGGAGGAGGAGGCGCGGTGCCGCCACGCGCTCGAACGGGCGGGGGAGGGACGCCGCGTCGCTCTGATCTGCTCCGGGGACGGCGGCATCTACGCGATGGGCGCGCTGGTGATGGAATTGCTCGGCCGGGATCCGGAGAACGGGGGCGTCGGGGCCGCCGCCCGCCGCGTGGAGATCGTCCACGCGCCGGGTATTTCCGCCCTCCAGGCGGCGTCGGCGCGGGCCGGCGCGATGCTGGGCCACGACTTCTGCGCGATTTCCCTGTCGGACCTTCTGACCCGGCGCGAGGTCGTGTTGAAGCGCGTGCGCGCGGCGGCGGAGGGGGATTTCGTGATCGCGTTCTACAATCCCGTCTCTCGCCGCAGGAGGACGCTATTGGCCGAGGCGCGGGAAATTCTTCTGGAGAACCGTCCTTCGGACACGCCGGTGCTTCTCGCTTCGAACCTCGGCCGTCCCGGGGAAACCCTCCGACGCCGGACCCTCGCGGCGCTGGAGGTCGACGAGGTCGACATGCTGACGACGGTGATCGTCGGGGCCTCCGGTTCGCGGGTCTGGATTTCGGGCGACATCTCCGCCGGGGCGGAGGGTGGGTGGATATACACCCTGCGCGGCTACTCCAGGAAAATGGACGGGGAACTCCCGTGACGGTGCATTTCATCGGCGCCGGGCCCGGGGATCCGGAATTGATCACGGTGAAGGGGCGGAGGCTGATCGCCGGTTGTCCGGTTTGCCTCTACGCGGGGTCGCTGGTGCCGGAGGCCGTCGTCGCGGCGGCCCCTCCTGACGCGCGGGTGATCGACACCGCCCCGCTCGATTTGGAGCAGATCATGGAGGAGATCGCCTCCGCGCACGCGAAGGGGCTGGATGTCGCCAGGGTGCATTCCGGAGACCCGTCGCTTTACGGAGCTATCGCCGAGCAGATCCGGCGCCTCGCCGCCATGGACATTCCATACGACATCACTCCGGGCGTTCCGGCCTTCGCCGCGGCGGCGGCCGCTATGGGGCGGGAATTGACCGTGCCCGGGGTGGCCCAGACACTGATTCTGACGCGGACCGCGATGAAGAGTTCCGCCATGCCCGACGGGGAGGATCTCGCCACGCTCGGCCGGACGGGCGCGACTCTGGCGATTCACCTTTCCGTGCGCAATCTGCTGCATATCGAGCGCGAACTGTCTCCGTTCTACGGGGTGGACTGCCCCGTGGTCGTGGCCTACCGCGTGGGGTGGCCGGACGAGCGGTTTCTGCGCGGGACGCTGGCCGATATCCGGGGCTGGGTCCGGGCGGAGAAACTGACGCGCACGGCTTTGATATTCGTGGGCCGCGCGCTGGAGGCGGAAGGCTTCCCAGACAGTTCCCTGTACGATCCCGCCTCGCCCCATGTTCTGCGCCCGCGCGCGCGGAAGAACTCCAGAGGCTTGTGACCGCTCCTTCCCGCCATCGGTCCCGCGCCGGCGCGCGGAGGGACGGCGGTGAAATTCCGGGGCCGCGCGGCGGCGGCGCCGCGAATCGAAAGCCTTGACAACGGAACCTCCGACCGCTATGGGAAGCAAAGTCTTGCTATCACGGAGGAATCCATCATGTCCAGACCCGTCACGATTTTCTCCACGGCTGTCGCACTGACGCTCCTGACGGCGTGCGGTGAAGGCGCCAGCATCCAATTCTCCGAGCAGTACAGGTACGGAGAGACGCTCCCCACCGCCGCTTCGGCGCTGAGGAATCCGGAAACGTCGGCCGGCGACTCGCCGGGAGGCTCCCCGAACGCCGAACTCATGGGCGCGCTCGCCGCCCAGGCGAACGCCACGAACGTCATCGTGACCTTCGAGGACGTGTCCGCCACCGTGAACGCGACGTACTCGGGAACTCCCGAAAGCAATGGCGTCCCCGCCCATTCGTCCGCCCACGGCTCGACGGGCGGGAGGCTCACCGCGTATTTCAACGCGGCCTCCGGTCCCCGCGCGGACCTGTCCCTCACGTTCGCCGGCGCCCAGCTGCACAATCCCAGCGACAACCCCAACGATGATGGTGAGGTCGACGTCTTGGAATCCCTCGAGCTGGCGCATGTTCCGGTCGACGTGTTCAGCGAGCAATACAATCCCGGAATCACGATCACACCCGCGGAGTGGCATTCCGACGCGTTCGAACACATCCACGCCAGGGAATTCGCAAGGACCGCGAGGGGTTTGTGCGATCAACTCTTCGACTGCAACGACACCACGATGCCCCCCATCCACATTCGGATGAACGGCGAGGACTGGCGCGAGGCGGAGGGCGCGGGAACCATCTACCACGGCCCCGAACGTGGATTGGGGGCGGCGCGCATTCATGTCGACGACTTCGGAAATCCAGGCATGACCACGGATCCCAACGCTGGCGGAATTCTCCATCCCAACGGGCACGGGCGGGGATACGGCTTCGACATCTACGTCCGGAGCGGGAACACTTCGTATCCGGATACCACCCCCGACAGCTGATCCGCGACGAATCGGCGCGGCCGGAATTCCGGCCGCGCCTTCCTCCGCCCTTCTTCGCCGCGCGCGGGGCGGATGCGCGGGGATTTCGCCCGTGCCGGGTTCGCGGAATTCCCGGGCATGGCGTGGACGGGTCGCCGATCCTTCCCGCGAAGGGCGTGACGCGAACGCGTGGCGGGACACTCTTCGACGTTTCCCGCCGAGGTCCGCGTCGGCCCGCGGGAAGTGCGTGCCATGGCGTCTTTTCGGGCGCGAATTGAGTGAACGAAGCTATACTTTCCCACCGGACACAATTCGGGAGGTCTCCCCCGCGCCCGCGGTGTTTGATCTCCTTCCGTCAGGGGAGAGGAGCGATCAGGTGCGCGAAACTTCCCGCGACAGTTCCCGCGCGGAGCCCCATGTCCGGAAGGGAGGTTCCCTCGGCGTCCGCGGCGGCGAACAACGGCGGTCCCGGTCCCTCGCTCAGAACGCTGGCGTAATGGAACTCATGCCCCGCGAAGCGTCCCCGGAGGGCCCCGCCGAGCGCCCGGAGCCGCCGATAGCCGAGGTGGAGGCGCCGGGAGGCGAAGGACGTCTCGACCGGCAGCAGTCCCGCCATGCGGTGGCGCGCGCCATCCGCGTCGATCAATCCCGCCCCCAGCGTCATGTAGCCGCCGCACTCGCCATAGATGGCGGCGCCGCGCTCCGCCGCGTCCCGGAGGCCCGCCATGAAGCCCGCCGAGGCGGCCAGCCGCCCGGCGTGGAGTTCGGGGTAGCCGCCGGGAAGAAAAACGGAGTCCGCCGACGCGGGGGGCGCTTCGTCCATCAACGGCGAAAACACCGATATCTCGGCGCCCCGCGCCGACCAATCGTTCAGTACGTGCGGGTAGGCGAAGGCGAAGGCGGTGTCGCGCGCGACCGCGATCCGCTGTCCGATCGGGGGAATCGCAGAGACGGTCCGTCCAACCGGAGGCTCTGGAATCCCGGCGGATTCTTCGAGCGCGCCGATATCGAGGTTCGATTCGACCACATCCGCCGCGGCGTCGAGGAACCGCTCGAGGTTTTCGGTTTCCGCCGCCTGCACCAAACCGAGATGGCGCTCCGGGAGGCGCAACCGCCCGTCGGCGGGAATGGACCCGAACACCGGAGCGTCGATCAACCGCGCCGCCGAACGCGCGTGGGAATCGCCGGACGATCGGTTAAGGATGACGCCGGCGATCTTCAAATTTGGTCGCAGAGACCGCAGGCCCGCCACCGCCAGCGCCGCCGACGCCGACCGCCGGGATATGTCGAGCAGGAGCGCCACCGGAATCCCGAGCGTCCCGGCGAGGTCGGCCGCCGAGCCGGTTCCATCCCGCGCTCCGTCGAGCACTCCCATGGCGGCTTCGACGATAACGAGGCCGCCGCCCTGTCCGGCGAGTCTCAGGCGCAGGGTTTCCCCGTCCATCGCCCACGCGTCCAAATTCACGGACGGCGCTCCCGCCGCCGCCGCGTGGAAGGCGGGGTCTATGTAGTCCGGTCCGCTTTTGGCTCCGCGGGCGGCCACGCCGCGGCGACGCAGGGCCCGCAGAAGGGCGAGCGTCGTGACTGTCTTGCCCGCGCCGGACGACGGCGCGGCGATCATCAGCGCTTTGGGCCGATCT
>JANQKA010000080.1 GCA_028281405.1 Hasllibacter sp.
CAAATCGTGATTCGCTCGCTTTCAGCGCGATGGCGGTTCGGGGCGGCGAGAGGCGGGATCTCGCTGACTTCGGCTTGGAGATTGACCGGGAAACAGGAAATATCAGGACCGCGGGGGAGGAAATCGCGGAGGTTGCCGGCTGGGTGATCGAGGTCACCGCTTTCGACCCGGTTCGGGGAGTCTCCGCGACGCAAGCTTTCACCATCAGTAGGGTGCCCTTGTTAACGGTTCACTCCGCCGATGAGGATCGGACGCCAATGGTCAGCGAAGCGGTGAGGCCGATGGTCGAGACCAACGGTTCCGTCGATTCCGGTGGGGATGCGTCGACCTTAGAGGCGATGGGGCATGAGGACTCCGACTTGGGATTCAGTCCCAACGACGGCGTGATTGAAGGAGCTCTTGACACCCCGGATGATCTGACGGTCGGGGTCAGTTCCCCGGAGGTTGATGGAGGCGAACGGGCCGCGAGACATGAATTCTTCATTTTTCCCGCTGTGGCCAACCCCGGACCCGCGGTGTCGGGAATGCCGCTGCGGGATGTGGTTCTGACCACCGACAGCGATTGGAATCTGCCAATCGACGCGAGCCGCGGGTTCGTGGATCCGGATGCCGTTTCGAGCGGGGGGTTGATCTTCGACGCCAGGGTGGGGTGGGGGGCGATTTCGATGCGGGAAGCGACCTTTCCACAATCGGGTTGTCGATCGACGCGGACACCGGCTTGATCACTGGGCCCTTCAGGGGCGCGGAGAAAGTGACGGTGACCGTCCGCGCGACCGATCCGGAGGGATTGTTCGTCGACGATGGTTTTGACATCGTTGCGCGGGCGAACGGTGACCCGGTGTTGAATCAAAACGCCGCCGCCCGGGACCGGCTTCTGACGGTCGGGGAGACGGTGGCGCCGATGGATGTGACCGGCGGAATTTCGCTCCCGTTGGCTCGCTTCGCCGCCGCGTGAACCATCGGCCGCTACACTGGCAACCCTGACAACTATTCAGACGTGTCCCGCGACTTGGTCGGAATTCGCCGCCAACATCCCGGGGTCCTCCGGCTATCGCCGGTGCGGCCACGGGTGTCCGCGCCGCGGAGGGCATGGAGAGACACCGCACGGTCGTGCAACCCCGCCCATGTGCCGCGTCCTTCGCGGGGCAATCCGTAGGAGACGCCTTGACATGCTCCCCCAGGACTCGCTGAGCGGCAAAGGTCGCCGCCTCGGGCGGCGTGAACCCGGAAGGGGATCGATCCGCCCCGCGTTCGCTCCGCGCCGCGGTCAAGCTCCGCCGCGAAGGGGGATGTTCGTGGGGCGCGGAGCGGGATGGGGCATGGGCATCCTTTGGGGGGAGCGGTGTGCAAGCATTCACGGAGCTTGCGCCCGAGGGCGTCAGCCCGTAGCCTCCACGGAGAGGAGGTGAGCCATGGACGCCGAGTTCTCCCGCCGCAAGCTCGTGACGCCGCAGGAAATGCGGCGGCTGACGGAGCGGTCCGACCTGATGGGATCCCTGCAAATGGCGAGCCATCTTGGCGCCGTCGCCGTGGCGGTTTGGCTGCACGCGCTGGCGATGGGATCCTGGTGGGTGTTGGCGACGGGCTTCGCGCTCGGCGTTCTGATCAATTTCCTCTACGCGGCGCAGCACGAGCTCTCGCACGCGACGGTGTTCGCGAACCGCCGGGCGAACGAAATTTTCGGACGGGCGATCGGCTTCGTCCTGCTGTTTCCAAGGGACTTCGATCAAATCATGCACTTCGCCCACCACCGGTGGACGCAGGACTGGAAGCGCGACGGGGAACTTGTGCGGCGCCCCTACACGCTGGGAACCTATCTCCTGTGGCTTTCCGGGGCGACCTACTGGCGCAACCGCGCGTCGGGAATCATCCGGCGGGCCCGGGGGATCGTGGTGGAGCCCTACATCAAGGCTTCCGAAGAGGCCAAAGTCGTTTCCGAAAGCCGCTGGCATCTCTTTGGGTACGGGATCGTTCTCGGGGTGTCGCTTTACATGGAAACGTGGGGCGCGGCGACATTCTGGCTCCTGCCGATGATTCTGACAAAGCCGGTACACCAATTGCAGAACACCATCGAGCATCTTGGGTTGAGTCACGAAGAAGACATTTTGGAAAACACCCGATCGACG
>JANQKA010000081.1 GCA_028281405.1 Hasllibacter sp.
AACCCGCCCATCCGGAGCGAATTCGATGCCGTCTATCGGCCACCGCAATCCGCGGCTCCGCCCGGTGACGTTGGCCAGAGGAAACAGCGACAAACGCGCTCCCACCGGAAGATCGAGCCTCAATTCCGGCGGCGCGGCGAACACGGCGTCATGCGTCCCCAGTAGAATCAACCTCTTGTCGGTATGCCTGACCGCCGCCGACAGGCAGGCCAGGGTATGATCCAGACGGAACCCCAAAAAACCGAGCGCCCAGATCTCCGCGTCGGGCAGCCGCTCCAGGCATTTCTCGAAATCGGTGCTGTCCTGCCCGGCCACCCCCCGCAGTTTCGCTTCGCCGATGCGTCCGCGGGCGGAGGACGTCAAACTGTCCAAGTCGCCGATGACCAATTCCGGTTCCACCCCGAACGCCAGCGCGGCGTCCGCGCCGCCGTCGGCGGCAACGCATCGGGCGCCCATGGCCATCGCCTCTTCCAAATCGGAGCGAACAATCTCCCCCCCGCCCAATAGAACGATAATCGACCCGTCGTCGGGAACGGCGACGGTCATCACCGTTCCGCGGCCCGGGACCGTTGTCCGCGGTCGGCGCGCCCCACCCCGCGGAACCCGGCCTTGAACGGCATGTCCCGGGCATCGCCCAAGGTCGCGTGAATCGGAGGTTCCGACCAATTCGGAGCGTGGTCCAGCCAATTCCGAACCACCCCCTTCGCGCACGCGGTCACGCCGAAGGCGATCATCGACCCGTCGTCGGAAACGGCGACGTTCATTCGCGGTCCGCGTCCGGAGACCGTTGTCCGGGGTCGGCGCGCCCCACCCCGCGGAACACGGCCTTGAACGGCAGGGCCCAGACGACACCGAGGGCCGCGTACACCAGCAGTTCCAGCCAAACCGGCGGTCGGTCCAGCCAATTCAGGACCGTCACCGCCGCCACGACGTACGCCGGAAGGCCGATCAGGAGGACCGCCAGGGTCCAGCGCCTGCGAGCTTTGTGCGACAGCGCCATCAGTCCGCGAACGGGTCGGTCACGAGAATCGTGTCGTCCCGCTCCGGCGAGGTGGACAGAAGCGCGACGGGACACCCGATCAGTTCCTCTACGCGGCGGACGTATTTTACAGCGTTCGCGGGCAATTCCGCCCAAGTCCGCGCGCCCTCCGTCGATTCGCTCCACCCCGGCAGGGTTTCGTAGACCGGGGCGCAGCGCGCCTGCCGGTCGGCGGCGGTCGGCAAATGGTCGAGCCGCTCCCCGTCCAAATCGTAGGCCACGCAAAGTTTGAGTTCCTCGAATCCATCGAGAACATCCAATTTGGTCAGCGCGACGCCATTCATCCCCGAGGTGGCGCACCCCTGCCGGACCAGCGCCGCGTCGAACCAGCCGCACCTGCGCTTCCGACCCGTGGTGGTTCCGAATTCGCGTCCGCGCTCGCCGAGCCTTTCGCCGTCGGCGTCCCGCAGTTCGGACGGGAAGGGGCCCTCCCCCACGCGCGTCGTGTAGGCTTTGACGATGCCGAGCACGAAATCGACCGAGGACGGGCCGACCCCCGTGCCGGTCGCCGCCTGTCCGGCGATGACGTTCGACGAGGTGACGAAGGGGTAGGTTCCGAAATCGATATCCAACAACGCGCCCTGCGCCCCTTCGAACAGGATGCGCGCTCCCGATTTCCTTTTCTCGTTTAAAATTCTCCACACGGGAGCGGCGTAGGGCAGAATCTCCGGCGCGATTTCCTCCAGGTCCGAGATCAGACCCTCCCGGTCCACGGGGTCCAAGCCCAGTCCGCGGCGCAACGGGTCGTGATGGGCCAACGCCCGGTCCACCCGCACCTCGAGCGTCGCCCGGTCGCCGAGGTCGGCCACGCGCACGGCGCGCCGTCCAACCTTGTCCTCGTAGGCGGGTCCGATGCCCCGGCCCGTGGTGCCGATCTTCGCTCCCGGATTGGCCGCCGCCTCCCGCGCCCGG
>JANQKA010000102.1 GCA_028281405.1 Hasllibacter sp.
CCTCCTCGAACCCGGCGATCATCCGGAGCAGGGTCGTCTTGCCGCAGCCCGAGGGACCGAGCAGCGTGAAGAATTCGTTGTCGGCGATCGTCAGCGAGATGCTCTTGAGCGCGGTGAAATCGCCGAATCTCTTGACCGCTCCGCGGATATCGATCGCATTTTCTTCCGTTTGGGCCACGCCGTGTCCATCCCTTCCAATGCCGTCCGCCCCGATTCGACGAAGCGCGGCCGCGCCGGCCAAATCCAATTTCCGCGGCGGCCCAGTCGAGACTAAACTTCGGGGGAGAGGCGTCAACGCTCCGCGGCGCGCGCCCGCGCCAACTCCGGCCCACGTGGGCGCGGGAAGAAGGAACAAACCGGGAGGATTGTTCAAGGCTGAAATGACCGGAAAAGCATGGGCCCTCACCGGCGGGCCCCGGGACGCCGCCTTCCGTCCACCGACGCGTATCGGAGCGCCGGGGGTCTTGATGGAATCGGCGGCGCAAGCCGCGTAAAGATCAAAGCGAATCGTTGGAGTGCACCGGACACCTTCGTCACCGGTCTGGTGTTCACACCAAAGTCGCTGGCGCTCTGGCAGGCACGGGAATCCGAATCCTCGACTCCGCGGAACCCGTGGGCCTCCGCCCACCCTCAACCGACGGCCCTTCCTCCCGGAGGCGGACCCGCTCCCGGAGGCGGACTCGCTCCCAGTGGCGGATTTGCTCCCAGCGGCGGCCGTTCCGCAAGCGGCCGCCCACCTTCCACGAGGTTCATTCCGCTGCGGGGGATGGGAGTCGCGTAATTCTTGAACGACGCTCCGTGACCGCCAGATTTCGACCGCGCGTTCCGATCCCGATTGAGGAGCGGTTGACCGTCGCTAAAGAGGTGAACCTTCCCGCCGGATCGACGAGGTTTCCGCGCCTCGACGGAGGCCCGGCTCCCGGATCGTCCACATGGCCCCGGGCCGCGGCGGCTCCGGGCGAAAGTCCGGCGGTCGCCGTCTGCGGCGATTCGCCCCGTGGGTCGGCAAACGGCTTCCGCCTCTCCTTGAAGGATCGGCGTTAGGGAAGGCCGCGCGGGCCGCGGTGAAGCCCTATGGAATCCTTAGACGGAGCGGCTTGACGGCACGGTCGCCACCTGGCGTTTCCAACCGATCAAAATGCCCCGCGGCGGTGGAGCACGGACGTCCTAAATCCGCGTCGCGGCTCCGTCGTCGAGGTTCAGGATCGGTCCATAGTGCTCCGGCCTGCGGTCCCTGAAGATGCCCCAGTACCGGCGGTGCCGGGCGACCGAGTCGAGATCGAACGCGTGGGTCAGGATCTCGTCGCCCGTCCGGCCGGCCTCGGCCACGACGGCTCCGAATTCATCGGCGATGAAGGAGGATCCGTAGAACGTCATGGATGTTCCGCCGCGGCCCGCCTCCGTTCCGACCCGGTTCGAGGCGATCAGGGGAACGAGGTTGGCTCCCGCGTGACCCTGCTGCACCCGCCGCCAATGCGGAGCGGAGTCCCAGTCGTCGTCGCCGATCTCCGATCCGATGGCCGTCGGGTAAAACAGCAGCTCCGCCCCCATCAGGGACATCGAGCGGGCGGATTCGGGGAACCATTGATCC
>JANQKA010000103.1 GCA_028281405.1 Hasllibacter sp.
CCTCCTCGAACCCGGCGATCATCCGGAGCAGGGTCGTCTTGCCGCAGCCCGAGGGACCGAGCAGCGTGAAGAATTCGTTGTCGGCGATCGTCAGCGAGACGCGATTGAGCGCGGTGAAATCGCCGAATCTCTTGACCGCTCCGCGGATATCGATCGCATTTTCTTCCGATTGGGCCACGCCGTGTCCGTCCCTTCCAATGCCGTCCGCCCCGAATCGACGAAGCGCGGCCGCGCCGGCCAAATCCAATTTCCGCGGCGGCCCAGTCGAGACTAAACATCGGGGGAGAGGCGTCAACGCTCCGCGGCGCGCGCCCCCGCCAACTCCGGCCCACGTGGGCGCGGGAAGAAGGAACAAAGCGGGAGGATTGTTCAAGGCTGAAATAACCGGAAAAGCATGGGCCCTCACCCGAGGGCCCCGGGACGCCGCCTTCCTTCCATTGACGCGTATCGGAGCGCAGGGGGTCTTGATGGAATCGGTGGCGCAAGCCGCGTGAAGATGAATGCGAATCGTTGGAGTGCGCCGAACTTCGTCAACCGATGTGGTGTTCACACCAAAGTCGTCGGCGCTCCGGCAGGCACGGGAAGCCGAATCCTCGACTCCGCGGAACCCGTGGGCCTCCGCCCACCCTCAACCGACGGCCCTTCCTCCCGGAGGCGGACTTGCTCCCTGTGGCGGTCGTTCCGCAAGCGGCCGCCACCTTCCACGAGGTACATCCCCGCTGCGGGGGATGGGAGTCGTGTAATTCCTTAACGGCGCTCCGTGGCCGCCGAATTTCGCCGGGCGGTTTGGTCTTGAATGAGGCACAGAAACGGACGCCGCCCGCGGTGGACCGTCCAGTCGGTTCGCCGAAGATCTCCCCGCCTCGATGGACGATCGGCTTCCGGGGAGTTCGTTGGTCCGCGGCGGCCCGGGCGAAAGCGCGTCGATCGCCGCCGGCGGCGATTCGCCCCGTGGGTCGGCGAATGGTTTCCGCCTCCCGGAGGAGAATTCGGTGTTCCGGAAGTCCGCGCGGGTCGCGGTGGTGCCCGCCGGAAATCCCGGACGGGCGGTTTGACGGCCCGGCCGACACGGGACGCTACCAGCAGATCGAAAATGCCCCGCGGCGGTGGAGCACGGACGTCCTAAATCCGCGTCGCGGAACCGTCGTCGAGGTTCAGGATCGGCCCGTAGTGCTCCGGCCTGCGGTCCCTGAAGATGCCCCAGTACCGGCGGTGCCGGGCGACCGAGTCGAGATCGAACGCGTGGGTCAGAACCTCTTCGCCCTTCCGGCCGGCCTCCGCCACGACGGCGCCGAATTCATCGGCGATGAAGGAAGATCCGTAGAACGTCATGGAGGTTCCGCCGCGTCCCGCCTCCGTTCCGACCCGGTTCGAGGCGATCAGGGGAACGAGGTTGGCTCCCGCGTGACCCTGCTGAACCCGCCGCCAATGCGGAGCGGAGTCCCAATCGTCGTCGCCGATCTCCGATCCGATGGCCGTCGGGTAAAACAGCAGCTCCGCCCCCATCAGGGACATCGAGCGGGCGGATTCGGGGAACCATTGATCC
>JANQKA010000107.1 GCA_028281405.1 Hasllibacter sp.
GAGCGGCGCGGGTCAAAACCGGGCGGAAGGAATCGGCGGAGCGGCGATGCGGCACTACCTGAGCGCGCTGAGGCAGGTCTTGGACGAAGGGGTTCCCTCGTCGGACCGGACGGGCACGGGCACGATATCCTTGTTCGGGATGCAGCGGCGGTACCCGTTGGAGGAAGGCTTCCCTTTGGTGACCACGAAGAAACTGCACCTTCCATCGATCGTCCACGAGTTGCTTTGGTTTCTGTCCGGCGACACGAACGTCCGGCGTCTGCGGGAAAACGGCGTTTCGATCTGGGACGAGTGGGCCGACGAAAACGGCGATCTGGGGCCGGTCTACGGGCGCCAATGGCGGCGTTTCCCGAAAATCGACGCCGGCGGCGGCGAACCCGTCGTCGGGGAGGTCGACCAGATCGCGAATCTGGTCGAAGCGATCCGGGCGGCGCCCGACAGCCGCCGCCTGATCGTGACGGCGTGGAACCCCGGCGAGGTGGACGCCATGGCGCTGCCGCCCTGCCACACGCTTTGGCAGGTCAGGATCCAGGGGCGGCGGATGCACCTGCAGCTCTATCAGCGGTCGGCGGACATGTTTCTCGGTGTTCCGTTCAACATAGCGTCCTACGCGCTGCTTCTGGAGATGCTGGCGCATGTGACGGGCTACGAGGCCGGCGATTTCATCCACTCCATCGGAGACGCGCACATCTACTCCAACCACATGGATCAGGTGCGGGAGCAGCTGAAGCGCGCGCCGCGTCCTCCGCCGCGTCTGAGGATCGCGCGGACCGTCGACTCCCTGCTCGACTTCGTCCACGACGATTTCGTGTTCGAGGACTACGACCCGCACCCGGCCATCAAGGCCCCGGTCGCGGTCTGATGATCACCGTGATCGCGGCGCGCGCCGGGGACGGGGCGATCGGCAAGGAGGGGAGGGTTCCGTGGACCGCGCCGGAGGACATGCGCTTCTTCCGGCGCGAGACCACCCAAGGGGCTGTGATCATGGGACGTCGGACATGGGAGAGCCTGCCGGCGCGGCCTTTGGGGAACCGGCTGAACATCGTGGTGACGCGCGGCGCGGCCGAGGGGGCGGAAGTGGTGGCCCGCGACGTCGGGGAGGCCGTGGCCGCGGCGGCGGGATACGCCCGGATTTACGGAATCGGGGGGAGCGGGATCTACGAGGCCCTGCTGCCTTCGGCGGATCGGCTCCTGCTGACCGAGGTCGCCGTCGAGGTGCCCGGCGCCGACACCTTCTTTCCGGCGTTCGACGCGGCGGAGTGGCGCGAGGCGTGTTCCATCGTCCTGAGGGAGCAAGCGCCGCGATGCGTCGCGAGGGAATTTTTCCGCCGCGGATGACCTCCACGGCGGCGGATCGGGCCTGCCCCGGGCGGCGCGGGTTCACCCGCGCCGCCCGGCTGGCACGAACGCGTCCGGACACCTTCGGTGGCGGCGCCCGGAGTCTTCGGCGCGGTACGCGCCTCAGAGGGGCTTCAGATCGCTGGCCAACGTGCGGCCGTCCCTGCCTTCGCTCAGCTCGAAGCTGACCTTCTGATTGTCGGCGAGGCCAGTCAAACCCGACTGTTCCACCGCCGAAATGTGAACGAACACGTCTTTCCCGCCATCATCCGGCGCGATAAACCCGTAGCCCTTCGCGGTGTTGAACCACTTAACGGTGCCGGTAGGCATTGCACACTCCCGCTTGCCGCGTCCCGCGCGGCCTTGTTTTCGTCTGGTCGACGCGGAGCATCAGGCTTTCCCGGCCGCGCATCGAACCGCTTCGGGGCCATATGATGGGACTTCCCGCAAAAAAGGCAAGTACGAATGTGTGGAAATAGCATCACGCTGACCCTGCGCGGTCTGAATACCTGCGATAGCTGCCGCCAGGCCCGGAAAACCCTCGTGGAGGCCGGGCGCCGGGTCGCCTTCATCGATGTGCGGGAAACACCGCCGGCCCGCGCCGAACTGGCCCGATGGCTGGAGGCCTTCGGCGGAGACCTCGTGAACCGCCGCTCCGCGACTTGGCGCGGTCTGGGGGAGGAGGATCGGGCGGGTGACCCGATCGCGCTCCTGATGGCGCATCCGACCTTGATGAAGCGGCCGCTGATCGAAGGCCCCGGCGGGGCGACCCTCGGCTGGAACCCGGCCACCCGGGAGCGATGGCTTGGGGCGGGCGCGGGCGATCCGGATATCCCCGTGTCGTGAAGCCGGACTCGGAGGCGTCGCGCGGTTCGAGGAGGACCGGCGTGGGCTTCGCGCTCGGCCGCGGGGCGGGTATCGGTCCGGCCCGGGCGCGTTGATCTCACGCCGATTTAGGAAAGATCCGGGACGGCCCCGCGGCGGATGGGGAGGCGCCGCCGGGGATGCGCACCGGCCGCCGGGGAACGCTCCCTCCGCGCGAGGCGGGAGAGGATTCGCGGAGGCCGCGCGGGACGCCGCCGCGCCCTTTCGGGCGCGGACCTCCGATTCCCTCCATTCCGTCTCCTGGACCACGGCCGCGGTGCGCACGGGCGTGGAGGGTTCCGCGACGGAGCCAAAGCGGCTCCGGCCCGCGGTTGGGCGGGGAGGGAACCTTCACAACTTCGGCGGGGATTGCCCGGCCCGGGGGGAGGCCACCGAAATCCCGCCAACCGTGCCGTGAGGCGCGGGCCGCGGGTTCCGGGCGGATCGGCCGGGAAAGCCCCGCCCCGACGCGCCCCGCCCGTCCCGGACCCGCTCCGGTTCGGGAATTCGGCCGGGGCCGGGATCGACGGCGCCCGCGCGCCGGAACACGCGGGGCCGGGGCGGGGTCCGCGGACTCGTCGCTACCGCCTCTTCTCCACATGAAAACCGCTGTTGTCTCCGATGACGACGGGCTGGCGATGGCGCATGATGGAGTCGAGCGAGAGTGGTCCCGCACCCTTGACCACGAGCGTGACCAGTAAAAACATCCAGAACGCCCGCTGGTCGAAAATCAAGGAGTAGGCTTGATTGTCGAACCACGCACCGATGTCCCTTTCGGCGAGGCCGTGACCGAACACGTCGACGTAGCTTTGCACGAAGACGAAACCGATCATTCCCAGGGCGGCCATCCGCGTCGCCAACCCGATGATGATCAGGACCGGCAGGATGAACTCGGCCCAGGTGCCCGCGACGGCGATCGGCCAGTAGATGGCGGGCAGGTTGGCGGCGGAGTAGCCGGCGCTCTCCATCGCCTTCGGGAACATCTGGATGTAGGCTCCGTCGGATGGGAAGAGCCATCCGAGCGCGCCGGAACCGAGCTTCGTCGTGGCCGAATTCCAGTAGTAGACGAAGAGCACGCCGAGAAAGGTCACGCGCGCGAGTATCGGGACGATCCAAGAACCCAATTGGCGTTCGATCGCGCCGAAGATTTCGTCGTGGAGCGAGATGAGGCTGTTCATGTTGTCTCCGTCATGTCGGTCAGGGCGCCGGTCCGAAGCATCAGCGCGAGGGTTGCGGTCAGGTCGAAATCCGGCGCGGTCCCCTCGGCCCGGACGACGGCGTCGGACAGTGTAGCGTCTTCCAGCGCCAGAATGAAGGTCGCGGCCCCCGGGGGCAATACATGCGGTTCCGGGTCGAAACCGGGACGGGTCACCAGGACGGCCTCGCCGCGGTCGGGCGCCTCGCTTCCGCCGCGAAGCGCGCGCGTCCAAAGCGAGGCGACGGGCCAGCGCGACCGCAGAACCCGCGTCGCCGGCGCGGTCGCGAGGCGGACCTTCATCAATTCGTCAGGGGGCAATTCCGTCAGCCCGGCCGGGTCGAGCGCCGGCGCGTCCGGAGCGTGATAGGAGTCCCGCAGGGCGAGTTCGAGGCGGGCGAGATCGGAAAGTTCGGGCTCGTCGGCGAGGAATTCCGGCATTCTCCTCCCGTACCGGGTCATCAGCGGCGAATCGGGAGGGTGAGCCCGGGCGTAGGCTGCGGACATCGGCTTGAATCGCCCGCCCATGAGCGCGGCCACGGCGGGAAAACCCGCGGCCAACGCCTCCATGAGGGAAACCACGACGTTGTTGCGGTAGACGTCGAACCGCTTGCCGGGAGCTCCGCCGCCGGGACTCGAGAGGCCCTCCGGCGCGGGGCGCGCCGGGTCCAGCAAGGCGGCGGTGAATTCCGCCTGGGTCACGCGAAAGCCAGCGCCGCCGCGGCCCTCTCCGCCTCGGAACGCAGCGTGGGCCAGTCGGGGACCTGATTGTCCCATTCGATGAGCGTGGGGAGGGGCCCCGCCTCCGCGATCACCTCCGAGTAAAGCGCCCAAACGGGGTCCGCGACCTCGCGCCCGTGGCTGTCGATCAAGAGCGGCGCGCCGTGGCCGTCCTCGTCCTCGTCGTGCCCGCCGAGGTGGAGTTCCCCCACGAGCTCGAGAGGGAAGTCCTTCAGATAGCCGCGGGGGTCGGTTCCGAGATTGGTGGCGGAGACGAACACGTTGTTGACGTCCAGCAGGAGTCCGCATCCGGTCCTTCGCGTCACCTGGAAGAGGAAATCGGTCTCGCTCATCGTGCTTTCGTCGAACGCGAGATAGGTGGATGGATTTTCCAGCAACATCCGACGGCCCAGGGCGTCCTGGAGTTCCGAGACGTGGTCGGCGACGCGCGACAGGGTGTCGGGCGTGTATGGCAGGGGCAGCAGGTCGTTGAGGAACGCGCTCCCGTGGGTCGACCAGGCGAGATGTTCGGAGAAGCTCGCCGGCTTCAGCCAGTCGCAAAGGCGGCGCAGGCGGGCGAGATGCTCCCGGTCGAGCGGGGTCTCGCCGCCGATGGAGAGGCCGACGCCGTGCGCGGACACGGGAAAGAGGGCCGCGAGATGGCGGAGCTGCGCCAAGGGCCTGCCGCCCTCCCCCATGTAATTCTCGGCGTGCACCTCCAGCCACGCGACGGGGCCGGGATCCTCGGTCAGTCCCGTGAAGTGACGGGCCTTGTAGCCGACGCCGGGGGCGTCCGGCAGGCGGTCGAAGGAGTGCGGAGCCGCGTCGAGCATCTGGGCCTCCGTTGCGCTTTCCGTGCGCGGTTCGCCTCCGCGCTTGGAGTCCGGGCGGGGTTCCGCGTCATGCGGAACCCCTGGACCGGCTCACGACGGCAGGTCGCGGTTGAGCGGCTCGAGGGAACCCCTGCGGCCGGAGGGGAGGTCGACGGAGCCCTTGTTCGCGAGCGTGGGCATGCCGGACTCGCAGGTGCCCTTCTCCGCCAGGGTCCAGGCGTTGCCCTGGTAGTCGACGGTGGAGGTTCCGGCGCAGGTGGTTCCGGGACCCGCGGCGCAGTCGTTCTCGCCGGCGAGCGAGACGCCGTAGCACTTGACGTTGGCCGCGAAGGCCGGGGTGCCGGCGGTCGCCGCCGCGGCGGCGACCGCGCCGAGGATGGCGAGGGTTTTGGTGCTGTTCATGGTCGATTCCTTTCGAACAAAATTACTTGCCGCTCACGCGGCCCGCTTGGACGTTTACAGCGAACCGCGGAGGGTTCACAGGCCCCGGAGCGGCGGCGCACGGGAGCGTGATAATCATTGAACCGATCCGTGAGTCAACCGATGATTCGCGGTCGGGCGCCCCGGCGGCGGCGCGGCCGGGGTCCGCGGCGGGCCCCTCCGCTCCCCGGCCTTCCGCCCACCCGGGCGCGGCGGCCGACTTGGCCGGCGGGGGTCAATCCCGCCTCAGATCGGGAGGGACGGCCTCGGCGGCGAGGGAGGACACGGCCTCGTCGAGGCTTGTCGTGTTGGTTTGCTTTTCGCCGATTCGCCGGGCCGTGACCGTGCGTTCCTCGACCTCCCGCCTGCCGATTGCGAGGATCGCGGGAACCTTGCTCCCGAAGTGCTCGCGGATCTTGTAATTGATCTTCTCGTTGCGCGTGTCCGCCTCTGCGCGGAGGCCCGCCCGGACGAGGGCCGCCGTGACCTCGCGCACATATTCGTCGGCGTCGGAGACGATGGAGGCCACGACCACCTGGCGCGGCGCCAGCCAGAGCGGAAAGCGTCCGGCGCAGCTCTCGATCAGTATGCCGAGGAAGCGCTCGAACGAGCCGATGACCGTGCGGTGGAGCATGACCGGGCGGCGCTTTTCCCCGTCCTCCGCGATGTAGTGGGCCTCCAGCCGTTCGGGAAGGACGAAGTCCGCTTGGAAGGTGCCCAGTTGCCATTCGCGGCCGATCGCGTCGGTCAACTTGAAGTCGAGTTTGGGCCCGTAGAACGCGCCCTCGCCCGGATCGACCTCGTAGTCCGTGGTGATTTTCCGAACCGCGCCCTCGAGGGCGCGCTCGGCCTTGTCCCATACCTCGTCCGCTCCCGCGCGGACTTCCGGGCGCGTGGAGAATTTTATGTCGAATTTGTCGAAGCCGAGGTCGGCGTAGATCGACGACAGCATCCCGATGAACCGCGCGCACTCGTCCTCGATCTGATCCTCGGTGCAGAAGATGTGCGCGTCGTCCTGCCGGAAGCCGCGCACCCGCATCAATCCGTGGAGGGACCCCGACGGTTCGTAGCGGTTGCAGGCGCCGAATTCCGCCATGCGCAGAGGCAGGTCGCGGTAGGATTTGATGCCCTGATTGTAGACTTGGACGTGACAGGGGCAGTTCATCGGCTTGAGCGCGTTGACGGCTTTTTCGCGCGCGTGCTCTTCGTCGACCTCCACGACGAACATGTGCTCCCGGTACTTGGACCAGTGCCCCGACTCCTCCCAGAGCTTGCGGTCGACGACCTGCGGGGTGTTGACCTCGCGGTAGCCGTGTTCCCGCTGCCGGCGGCGGATGTAGTCCTGGAGCGTGGTGTAGAGGGTCCAGCCGTTGGGGTGCCAGAACACCTGGCCGCGCGCCTCCTCCTGCATGTGGAAGAGCTCCATCTCGCGGCCCAGGCGCCGGTGGTCCCGTTTTTCCGCCTCCTCCAGCATGGTCAGGTGCCGCTTGAGATCGTCGCGGTTGCGGAAGGCGATGCCGTAGATCCGCTGGAGTTGGGCGTTTGCGCTGTCTCCGCGCCAGTACGCTCCCGACACGCGCGTGAGCTTGAAGGCGTCGGCGGGCACCTGGCCGGTGTGCAGCAGATGAGGCCCACGGCACAGATCCTGCCAGTGGCCGTGCCAGTACATGCGTATCGGCTGACCGTCGTCTGGGATCGCGTGGACGAGTTCGACCTTGTAGTTTTCGCCGGTGCCTTCGTAATGCGCGATGGCGTCGGCGCGGGACCAGACCTCGGTGCGGATTTCGTCCCGGGCGTTGATGATCTCCTTCATCCTCGCCTCGACCCGGCCGAGATCCTCCGGCGTGAAGGGGTCGGCGCGGTCGAAGTCGTAATACCATCCGTCCTTGATGACCGGGCCGATCGTCACTTTGGTGTCGGGCCATATTTCCTGCACGGCCCTGGCCATGATGTGGGCGAGGTCGTGGCGGATCAATTCGAGGGCCGGCCCGTCGTCCTTCATGGTGTGTATGGAGATTTCGGCGTCGCATCCGATCGGCCACCTGAGATCGTGGTGCGCGCCGTTCACGGTGGCCGAAATCGCCTTTTTGGCCAGCGAGGGGGAAATCGAGGCGGCGACGTCGGCGGGGGTCGCCTCCCCGTCGAATTCGCGCTTGCCGCCATCGGGGAAAGTCAGGGAAATTCGGCTCATAACCGTCTCCTCGTCGATTCGGCGCCCACGGAACGCCCGGTTGCGGGTATCGCGAGGCCCATAGGCCGAAGCCTCCGGAGATGTCAACGGCGGACGGCAGCGTTTCCGCGCGCGGCGGATACGAGTTCGCGAAGCGAGGGCCGGCCGCCGCGGCCGAGGGTTCACCGCGGCCCCCGTCCGTGGCATCATGCCCGGCATGACGGAATTCCTGACCACCCCGCAGTCCCGCCGACTGGCGCACGTCCGGGTGCCGGGCGCGTCGCCCGGCGTGGTCTTTCTGGGAGGGCTCCGTTCCGACATGACCGGCACGAAGGCGGTTCATCTCGAGGATTGGGCCCGCCGGACCGGGCGGGGCTTTCTCCGGTTCGACTATTCCGGCCACGGCGCGAGCGGCGGCGCGTTCGAAGACGGAGCGATCGGCGATTGGGCCGAGGACGCCGCCGCGGCGATATCGGGTTTGACTGAGGGCCCGCAGATCCTGGTCGGATCGTCCATGGGCGGCTGGGTGGCGCTGTTGATGGCCCGCCGTCTCGGCGCGCGGGTCGCGGGTCTCGTGACCATCGCCGCCGCTCCCGATTTCACCGAGGACGGTTGGTGGAACGCTTGGGGCGATGACCGGCGCGCGGAGTTGCTGGAGACCGGGCGTGTCGAAATGCCATCGGAATACGGGGAACCGATGGTCGCGACGCGGCGAATGATCGAGGACGGGCGCGACCATCTGGTTCTGCGCGGCCCGCTGCGCCTGCCGTTTCCGGCGCGTTTTCTACAGGGCACCGCCGACGCGGACGTCGCCCCGGAAATCGCGGTTCGGCTCATCGAACATGTCACCGGGCCGGATGCGCGGTTGACGCTGGTGAAGGGTGCCGATCACAGATTTTCGACGCCAGACTGTCTCGACCTGATCGTCCGCGAGGTGGAGGACGTTCTGTCCCGCGTCGGTTGAACGCGGTCTTCGCCACCAATTCGGGATGGCCGCGCCGTGGAATGGCGGCGGCGCGGATGTTTCCGATTCGGACCCGGGCGAACCCGAGGGTGCGGGACGGGTCGGGGTTGAACGCCCGGCGAGCGGGAAATTCCGCTTGGATGGATCCGGTGGTTGCCAAGCCGCGCCACGCGCGTCGGAAGCGGGTTGCGGCTCCAAATGGTCCGGGACGAAGCCGACCTTCCCTCGAGCGGGGTCTCCGGCGTTGAAGGAAAGGCTCCGGCGGTTGCCCGACCGCACCGCGCCCCGGCGAACGGGAGCGGATCGACACCAGCGATTTCGCCGGCCCCCGGCCTGGAATCCGACGCGGCGTCCGGGAATCAGGCGGCGGCCCGCGGTTCCGGAGCGGCGTCCCGCCGCCGGCCGGAATTCTCGTCGATGAAGTTCAGCACCAGCGGCCTTATGTTGTTGCGCCAGGATTTCCCCGCGAAGATGCCGTAATGCCCGGCTCCCGGCTCGACGTGGCTGGCCTTTTTGCCGTCGGGAAGGCCTGTCAACAAATCCAGCGCGGCGACGCATTGGCCGGGGGCGGAGATGTCGTCTTCCGAGCCCTCGACGGTCTTCACCGCCACGGTGGTGACTGATCCGATGTCCACCTTGCGCCCGGCGACGACGAATTCGTTGCGGGCGATCTCGCGGGCCTTGAATATCCGCTCGACGGTGGAGAGGTAGAATTCCGCGGTCATGTCCATCACCGCGAGATACTCGTCGTAAAATCGGTTGTGGCGGTCGTGATCGCTCGCCTCGCCCTTCGCGACGCGCATGATCTGATCGGCGAAGGACTTGGAGTGCATCTCGGCGTTCATCGACATGAACGATGCGAGTTGCTGGAGACCCGGATAGACGAGGCGTCCCGCGCCGGCGTATTTGAACCCCACGCGCTGCACGAACAATTGCTCCAGCTGGCCCATGGTCACGCGTCTTCCGAAATCCGTCACCTCCGTCGCGGCGGCGTCGGGGTCGATGGGGCCGCCGATCAGGGTGAGGGTCCGCGGCTGGGCGGCGGGGTCTTCGGCGGCCAGGTGGGCGGTGGCGGCGAGGGCCAGCGGCGCGGGTTGGCAGATGGCGATCACGTTCGCGTCGGGGCCCACGGCCTTCATGAAGTCGACGAGATAGAGCGTGTAGTCCTCGACATCGAACTTGCCGGCTGAAACCGGGATGTCGCGGGCGTTGTGCCAGTCGGTGATCCAGACCTCGGCGTCGGGCAGAAGCGAACGCACGGTGGGGCGCAGGAGCGTCGCGTAGTGCCCCGACATCGGGGCGACCAGAAGGATGCGGCGCGGCTTGAGCGCGCGTCCGGCGACGTTGAACCGGATCAGGTCGCCGAACGGACGGGCCACGACGGTCTCGGTCTCGACGAGATGATCCCGTCCGTCTTCCGCGGTGACGCTGTCGATGCCCCATCCGGGCTTCGTCACCATGCGGTCGAAACTGCGTTCGGCCACTTCGCCCCAAGCCGCCGCCCACTGGACGAAGGGGTGGGGACACAGCCCGAACGCCGGGTAATTCCCGAGGGTTCGGGCGGTCGCGCCGAGCCACGCGTTGGTGTTCCGCGCGGTTTCCATGAGGTCGTAGGCGGCCATCATGCGCATGATTTCTTCCTTCCGGTTCATCGGGCGGGTGCCTTCCCCGCCGACGCGCGCTATTGTGACATGAAATGCCGGACGACGCAAGACGGAAAATCGGGAGGGATACTCGCCATGTCCACGGAAGCAGACGGCCCCGGCGGGTCGGAGAAGCTCAACGAGAATCTCGCGAAAATGGAGGATCTGAGGGGGCGGCTCGTGGCGGCCATGCGGCGGCGCGGCGGGCACGACTCCGCCCTCGAGGGGCCGGGACGGGAACTCTACGCGAAGGCGGCGGCGGCCTACGTGGCGGAGATGATGACCAACCCGGCCAAGATCATCGAGCAGCAGGTCGGCTATTGGGGCAAGGCCCTCGAGCACTTCGCCGAGGCCAACAAGGCAATGGCGGACGGCATGCGCGCGCCGGACGACGACGGCCCCGACGACCGACGGTTCAAAAACGAGCTCTGGCGGAGCCATCCCTATTTCAATTTCGTAAAGCGGCAATACCAGATGAACGCGGAGGCCATCCGCGGCGCGGTGTCCGGGATGCAGGGCCTCGAGCCGACGGACAAGCGGCGGGTCGAATTCTTCGCCCAGCAGATGATCGACATGGCGTCGCCTTCGAATTTCCTGGCCACCAATCCCGACGCGCTTCAGCGGGCGCTTGAGACCGAAGGCCAAAGCCTGGTGCGGGGGCTGGAGAACCTCGTCCGGGACGTCGAGGAGAACGACGGCGACCTGTTGGTGACGCTGACCGACAAGGAGGCGTTCAAAGTGGGCGGAAACCTCGCGTCGACCGAGGGGGCCGTGGTGTTTCGAAACCGGATGATCGAGCTGATCCAGTTCGCGCCCCGGACCGAACGCGCGCGGGAGACGCCGCTGCTGATTTTTCCGCCGTGGATCAACAAGTACTACATCCTGGACCTCAAGCCGGAGAACAGCCTGATCCGCTGGATCGTCGACCAGGGCTACACGCTGTTCGTGGTCAGCTGGGTGAATCCGGACGCCACCTACAGGGACATCGGCATGGAGGATTACGTCGAGGACGGGTTTCTGAAGGCGATAGACGTGGTCCGGGACATCGCGGGCGTCCGGCAGGTCAACGCCATCGGCTACTGCATCGCGGGCACCACGCTGGCTTTGACGCTTGCTCTGATGCGCAGGCGCGGAATCGACACGGTGAGGTCGGCGACCTTCTTCACGACGCTCACGGATTTCTCGGACCAGGGGGAGATCGGCGTGTTCCTCGACGACGATTTCGTGTCGGGCATCGAGCGCGAGGTCGGGGAAAAGGGTTATCTGCATTCGTTCTTCATGAGCCGCACCTTCAGCTACCTGCGGTCCAACGACCTGATCTATCAGCCCGCGATCCGCAGCTACATGCTCGGGGAGGCTCCGCCGGCGTTCGATCTGCTCTATTGGAACGGTGATTCGACCAATCTCCCGGCCCGGATGGTCGTCGAATATCTGCGCGGTCTGTGCCAGCGCGATCAATTCGCAAACGGCGAGGGGTTCGAAATCCTGGGGGAGACCCTGAATATCGGGGATGTCGCGGTGCCGCTCTGCGCGATCGCCTGCGAGGCCGACCACATCGCCGCGTGGCGCTCGTCCTTCAACGGCTTCAAGAAGATGGGATCCCGTTCGAAGACCTTCATCCTGTCGGAGTCGGGCCACATCGCGGGGATCGTGAATCCTCCGTCGAAGAAGAAATATGGCCACTACACGGGCCCGTCCCCGAAGAAACGCGGGAGACCGGAGGAGTGGCGCGCCTCGGCGACGTTCAACGAGGGATCGTGGTGGGGCCGCTGGGAGGAATGGGTCCGCGGCAGATCCGGGAAACTCGTCGATGCGCGGGTTCCTGGATCGGGGGATTACCCCGGCATCGCCCCGGCCCCGGGCACCTATGTCGCGGCGGATCCGAATCATTGAATCCGAATCGGTTCCGGAACGGGCGAGGCGGCGCGTCCGGAGGAAACCGGGTCCGGCGTCGGGCCGGCTCCATCGGGACGCGAACCGCGTGGAGGGGACCGGGAATTGGAATTGCTCGGTGGGCGTGTATTCCATGGAATCCCGGTCCCGGGCCCGCCGTCTGCCCCGCCGGGCGGGCATCGAAGCCGCCGGGAGCACCCCGGCTTCCCCGCCGGTTCCGGTTGAATCGGAATTCCGAACCGGAGCGGAGAGCCGTCGACGCTCGGGAGGAGGCGCGGAGGCCCGGTTCGTCCGAATCGGACGCGGGCCGGCGAAGCGGCGGGAAGCGCGCGGCCCCGGTGTCCGAATTCGCGGGCGGAATGTGGTTTGCCGGCGGCCCGCTCGGACCACTCCGGGGGTGATTCGTCCGCGCGGGGTCCGGACGCGTCCGCCGCGGAACCGCGTGGGGCGCGATTAACGGACGCTCGGGTGCGTCTCCATGATGCGCGGGCGTCGGGCGTCGGTCGTCGGGTCGACCGGCGGTGGCGGGTGGTCCGGGCTTCGCCTCCCGGGCGCGCGGGCGTCGATGAGGGCGGCGGATTCCGGAATCGCGCGACGCGGGTTAACCTCACCGGAGACGCAGGGATTCCAATCCTCGGAAGTGGTAGATCGGGGCGTAGCGCGGCGCCTCCGCGAGCGAGAGGTCCGGGCGGCGGTCGAAGAGAACCGACAGGGCGACCCGCAGTTCCAGCCTCGCCAACGCCGCGCCGACACAGAAATGGATGCCGCCGCCGAATGTCGTGGTCGTCGGGCCGCCTCGATCCGGATCGAATTCGTCGGGATTTGAGTAGGCGTCGGCGTCCCGGTTGGCGGACCCGAGAAGGCACATCACCTCCGTGTTCTTCGGTATGGTGTGGCCGGCGATCTCCACGTCCTCGTAGGCCCAGCGGTTGAACGCGTGAAGGGGCGGGTCGAGGCGCAGGCATTCCTCGACGGCCGCCGCCGCGCTGCCGGAGGCCAGCCATCCGCGGTCCACGCCGCGCTCGATGATCAGTTTCGCGGCGTTTCCGAGCGAGTGGACGGTCGCCTCGTGCCCCGCGTTGAGCAGGAGAACGCAGGTGGAGACGAGCTCCCCGCGGGACAACCCGTCCCCTTCGGCTTCCGCGGCGATCAGGTGGCTGATCAAATCGTCCTTTGGCCGCGCGCGCCGCTCATCGATGTGGCCGTTCAGGAAGGCGGTGAAGGATTCGGTCGCCGCGACCGCCGCGTCCTCGTCGCCGCGGGTGCGCCCCGCCTGATACATCCTGACCATCGCGTTCGACCAGTCGAGCAGGTCGTCCGCGCGCTCATCCGGGACGCCAAGCAGGCGCGCGATGACGATCACCGGGATTGGCCTCGCGTAGTCGCGGACAAGATCGACCCCGCAACCGGGGAAAGCGTCCACGAGGCGATGGCAGAGCGCGGCGATCCCGGGTTCGAGCGCCGCGATCCGGCGCGGGGTGAACGCGCGAAGCACGAGGTTCCTCAACCTGGTGTGGCGCGGCGGCTCGAGTTCAAGCATGGAATTGTCTTCGATGTCCTGGAATGGACGCAATCGATCGGGCGTCCTCCGCGCCATGCCGGCCGGCGTTTCCCTGCCCAGCCGCCGGTCCCGCAGAAGCGCGGTGACCGCCGCGTGGCCGGCCGCCGCGACGCGCCCGTAGTCGTTCCAGTAGAACAGCGGTCCGTTCCGCCGGGCGCGCGTGTAAAATTGATATGGATTCTGGACGAATGCGTCCTCGGTGGGGGATTGATCGAGTCTCCGCATGCCGATGTGGTGGAGTCCGCGGCACCGGGACGCAAGCGCGGCCCCGCGGCGACCGCTTCGGCGGCGGAGGGGCAGGAAGCCTTCCGCGGGCGCCGTCCTCCGCGATTCGGTTGGCCGGGGCCGGGCTCCACCGGGGGTCAGGGCGGGGGGCGCCGCTCGGCGGCGGCGCGGGTGCGTCGGTCCACCTCCCGTCGGATTCGGAGCAGTCGCGGATCCCCGTCGGTCCAGCGGCGCCCATAGCCGAGGTTCCAAAGATAATCGAATCCGACGTCCTGTTCCCCGGCGACATGGCTGGACATCGTCTCGATCTTGTCGAGGGCTTTGGCGAGGCGGGCGGTCTCCGTCTCCCCCGAAGCGTACTCGTCCCAGATATCCAAAAGCCGCTTCCTCAGATCTTCCGGCAGCGGAGCGGCGAGGGTCAGGAGGTCGGCGCGCTCCCGCGCCGACTTGTCGGAGCCGTCCTGCTCCGTCGCCGGGATGTCGCCCGAGATCGCCTCGCCCAAATCGTGGATGATCAAGAGTCGCGCGAGACCGGCGAAGTCCACGTCGGGGAAGTCGTCCTCCAGGAGCAGCGCGAGCAGGCAGACCGCCCAACTGTGCGCCGCGACGCTCTCGGGTTCGCCGCGCGGCGTGCGCCCGGACCTGTGGGTGTCCTTCAGGCGGCAGGCGTTCTCCATGAAGTCGAGGATGGCCGCCGCCCGTTCGTCGGTCGATTTCATTCCCGGCGTCCCTTCCCTGAGCGGTTTCCGTCCGCGCGGAGTCGGCGTCGGCGATCGGGCGGAATCCCGCCGACCGCCGCGACGGGACCGCTTGCAACTCCACCCGATCGATCCTAGCGTCGAGGGAATTCTGTTCCAAGGGAGGATAACGATGATCCGCATCACCATGGTCGCGGCCGCGCTCGCCGCGCTGGCCACCACCGCCAACGCCGCCGGCTGCGACGCCGGTGAGATGGTCATAAAATTCAGTCATGTGACCAACACCGACCGCCATCCGAAGGGCATCGCCGCGACGCTCCTGCAGGAGCGCGTGAACAAGGAGATGAACGGGGTCGCCTGCATGGAGGTGTTCCCGAATTCGACGCTCTACAACGACGATCAGGTGCTCGAGGCGATGCTGCAGGGCGACGTCCATTTGGCCGCCCCGTCGCTGTCCAAATTCGAGGCGTTCACCAAGCAATTCCGCATCTTCGACCTTCCGTTCATGTTCAAGAGCATGGACGCCGTGGACGCGTTCCAGACTTCGGAGACCGGTCAAGCGATGAAGGACTCCATGCGCCGCCGCGGGCTTCAGGGCCTGGAATTCTGGCACAACGGATTGAAGCAGTTCTCGGCCAGCACGCCGCTCGTGCTGCCGTCGGACGCGAAAGGCCTGAAGTTCCGGGTCCAGCCGTCCGACGTGCTGATCGCCCAGATGAAGGCCCTCGGGGCGTCCCCGCAGCCGATGGCCTTCTCCGAGGTCTACGGCGCGCTTCAACAGGGCGTCGTCGACGGGCAGGAGAACACCTGGTCCAACATCTACGGCCAGAAATTCTTCGAGGTGCAGGACGGCGTCACCGAGACCAACCACGGCATCATCGACTACCTCGTCGTGACCTCGACCGACTGGTGGGAAGGGCTGGACTCCGGAGTGCGGAATCAACTCGCCACCATTCTGCGCGAGGTGACCGAACAGCGGAACGGCGAGGCCTTCGCGGTCAACGAGGCCGCCAAGGAGGCGATCATCGAGGCGGGCGGAACCATCCGCCGGCTGACGCCCTCGCAGCGTCAGGCCTGGGTGGACGCGATGAGGCCCGTTTGGGACCAGTTCGAAAAAGACGTGGGCGCGGACAACATCGCCGCGGCGCAACGGGTCAACGCCTCGATGTAGGCGTGCCGGGGCCCGCCGTCGGCGGGCCCCGTAGCGGACCGAACACCCGGCGCTCCCATGCGGTTTTGGATGAACCCGGATGGGCGCGCCGGGATGACCGCGGTGGCCCGGGATCCGGAACGCCTTGGTTTGGCGTTTCCGGGGGGCGCCGGAGGCGCGACGGGACGATAACACGTCGCCGTTGGCGAGGTGAGGGAGGATGCGATGAGAGCCAAGGTGAATTGGCCGTCTCTCACGGGGACGATCGTGCGGGATCATTGGTCTGTCCGACCGCATCCAAATTACTCTTGCCAGTCCGACTTCGTGGCTCCCCGGAAGGCGGAGTGCACTCCGGAGGGGCGCGGGCCGGGAATTGAAGGCGTTGGATCGACAATTCCCACGTTGGAGCCGCCGGATCCCCGGAGCGCGCGGTCGCTTCCTTCGGCCCTCCGCGATACTCCGGGCGGGAGGTCGCGATGAAAGTCGGAGAGATTTGGTCGTTCTTCACCGGGGCAATGGGGCTTGATCTTGGCCTTGAATCCGTCGGGCTGCGTCCAACCTTGGCGGTCGAGGCCAACGGGCGGTTTTGTGGAACCATCCGCGCGAACCGCCCGTCATTGGATCTGATCGAGGGTGACGTCTCCGACTTGTCGGGCGACGGCCTGCGTGATCATCGCGACTTCGGAGGCGAAGTGTTCGCGATGGTGGGAGGCCCGCCCTGCCAGTCTTTTTCATCGGGTGGAAAACGCGCCGCCCTGAACGACCCGCGGGGAAACCTGATCTACCAGTACTTCCGCCTGATTTCCGAGGTCGGGCCCCGCTACTTCATTCTTGAAAACGTCGCCAATCTGGCGACCGCCGCGCTGCGGCACCGCCCGATTTCCGACCGCCCAGGAAAACATTGGAGTCTCAAAAGGTACGACGGTGCCTTGAACCGGGAAATCGACGGGACGAAGCCGCTGACCTCCGAAGAAAAATCCGGAAGCGCGCTGCGGAGAATTGCGAAAGACGCACTTTCCTTGGGCTACAATATCTCATTCGCCGTGGTGGACTCCGCGGACTACGGAGCACCTCAACACCGTTTGAGATTCGTGATGTTCGGGTCAAGGGATCACCAGCCACCTGTTCTTCCTCCCGCCACCCACGGTGTCGATGGCCGTGACTTCGCCACTGTTCGGGACGCGATTTGGGAGCTGAGGAAAGACCCGGGACCGCATTCGTCCTACACCGACGCGGTGCGGAGATATTTCGACCTTGTGCCCGAAGGGGGAAATTGGCGAAATCTACCGCGGGAAATTCAAGAAGAGGCGCTGGGTGGATCATTCCACGCGGGCGGTGGCAAAACGGGTTTTTTCCGCCGTCTCTCGTGGGACCGTCCAGCCCCGACAATCACCGGGCGCGCGAACCGCAAGGGGAGCGCGCTTTGCCATCCGGCCGAATCCCGCCCGATTTCGGTTCGCGAAGCCGCGGCGCTTCAAGGATTCCCGTTCGACTGGACGATCGATGGATCAATGAACACCCGTTACATGCAGATCGGCAATGCGGTGCCCGTCAATTTGGGAGCCGCCATGGGACGCGCGATCCTGTCGCACGGCCGGAAACGGTCATTGAGAAATGGATGGCAACCAAGCATTGACAAGATGATCGCCGCCGCCGTCGCCCGTTTGCGCGCTTCCGCCCGAAACAAAGAGTCGAGGAGCGCGGCGGCATGACACCGATGATGAATTTCCCGCCGCCCCGATATTCCGCTCACCTTCTTTCGAGCGGGATGAAGTCCGGCGATTCGGATGCGACGATTCATCGATCGGCGCGTGGCGCCTCCGGAAATTCGGATTGCCGCGCGAACATGGCGCGGCCACCGGGGGCAATCGTTGGCGATGAGCCGAATCCCAAGGGGAATTGATCAAATGTCCGTCAAACACCACCCGCGAACCGCCTTGGGGCGGATTGTCCACAACATCGAGGAAACCGGAATCGCGCTGATCCTCGGCTGCATGACGGTCGTGACCTTCATCAACGTGGTTCTCCGCTACGGCTTCAACAGCCAGATTCTCTGGGGCCTTGAGGTCACGCTGGTCCTGTTCGCCTGGCTGATCCTGTTCGGGGTGTCCTACGCCTTCAAAATCACCGCGCACCTCGGAGTGGACGCGCTTCTGGCCGCCGTGTCGTCGCGACCGCGCCGGGTGATGACGCTCGTCTCGGCGGCGGTTTGCGTCGCCTACGGGATGTTGATGATGAAAGGGGCGTGGGACTATTGGGCGCCGTTCGCCGGCCTCGACGCGACGGAAGGGAGGTGGTTTCCGACGGGATTCGCCAACTCCCGCGATCAGGCGTGGTACGAGACGGAGCAAATCCCGATCCCGTTTCTGAAGGGATGGCTCGAGGCGACCTTCAACGCGGGAGAGGAATACGAGAAGATGCCGAGGTTCATTCCCTACGTGATGCTGCCCTTCGGGGTCGCGTTGATGCTTTACCGTGTTTGCGAGGTGTCGCTGCGGATCATCCGAGGCTCGGGCGAATCGCTCATCGTGGCCCACGAGGCCGAACACGCGGTTGACGGGGTTGGAGAAGAGACGGACGGGACGTCGGCGAATCCCGCCGGTCGGAAGGAGGCGTAGGTCATGGAGGTCGTTCTTCTCTTTCTTCTGGTCATCGGCTTTCTGATCATCGGCGTGCCGATCGCGGTGTCGCTTGGCTTTTCGTCGATGATTTTCCTGCTGGCGTTTTCGGACACATCACTGGCTTCCATCGCGCAGAGTTTCTATCAGGCGATGGCCGGGCACTACACGTTGATCGCGATTCCGTTCTTCATTCTCGCCTCGTCTTTCATGTCGACGGGCGGCGTGGCCAAACGGATCATCCGGTTTTCCATCGCTTGCGTCGGGCATCTGCAGGGGGGCCTCGCGATCGCGGGCGTTTTCGCCTGCATGATGTTCGCCGCGCTTTCGGGATCGTCCCCGGCGACGGTCGTCGCGATTGGCTCCATCGTCATCGGGGCGATGCGGCAGGTGGGGTACACGCGCGACTTCGCGGCGGGCGTGATCTGCAACGCGGGAACGTTGGGCATCCTGATCCCGCCTTCGATCGTGATGGTCGTCTACGCCACCGCGACGGATGTTTCCGTGGGCAGGATGTTTCTCGCCGGCGTTATTCCAGGCCTATTGGCGGGCCTGATGCTCATGACCGCCATTTACGTGATGGCCCGCATCCGGAACATGCCGAAAGGCGAGTGGCTGGGATGGGGCGAGGTCTGGTCGTCGTTCGCGGACGCGTTCTGGGGCTTGTTGCTGATCGCGGTCATCATGGTAGGAATATACGGAATACCGGGTGTCACCGGGGCGATCTTCACGCCGACCGAGGCCGCCGCCGTCGCCTCCGTGTACGCCTTCGTGGCCGCCCTGTTCATCTACCGCGACATGGGGCCGCTCTCGGGGGGCGGGGAGAAAGGCGGGAGGCGCTCGCTCGCGAGGGCTCCGTGGGCCCTGGTCACCGCCCTTTGGCACCGCGACACGCGGAACACGCTTCTCGACGCGGGTCGTCTGACGATCACGCTGATGTTCATCATCGCCAACGCGCTGATTCTCAAGCATGTGCTGACCGACGAGCAGATTCCCCAGGAGATCGCGGGCGCGATGCTTTCGGCGGGCTTCGGGCCGATCATGTTCCTGGTGGTGGTCAACGTCATCCTTCTGATCGGCGGTCAATTCATGGAGCCGTCGGGCCTTCTTGTCATCGTGGCCCCATTGGTGTTTCCGATCGCCATCGAACTCGGAATCGACCCCATTCACCTGGGCATCATCATGGTCGTGAACATGGAAATCGGGATGATTACGCCGCCGGTGGGCCTGAACCTTTTCGTGACGTCGGGCGTGGCCGGGATGCCGACGCTGGCGGTGGTGCGGGCGGCGCTTCCATTCCTCGCGGTGCTGTTCGTCTTTTTGATCCTGGTGACATACGTGCCGGTGATTTCCACATGGCTGCCGACCACGCTCATGGGGCCGGAAATCATAACGAGGTAGCCGCGGAGCCATCGGTGGGCGGCCGCGGTTTCGGGGCGGAGCCTCGGCGGCGATTCGCCCGGAGTGGTCGGCTTCGCGGGGCTTCGCGCCACCCGGGCGGACAATTCGTTCGGGGTCGGCGGTTTCCGCGCCGAGGGCGTTCCGTCGGGGCGGCCGACGTGGACCCGCATGCGGGAATCGTCGACATGAAACGAATTCGGCGGAAAAATCCGGCGAATCGGCTTGGTTCGGCGCGGCCGGACCAAGCCAGGGTGATGCGGCGGGCGGGACGCAGCCACGAATCGACCCGAATCATGCCCCTCCGGCAATAGTGGAGGCGCCCGGCGGGCCGGAGGTCGAAGCGGGTCAGATGGAGAAGGATGTGCCGCAACCGCAGGAGGCGGTGGCGTTCGGATTGTCGATCACGAACCGGGCTCCGATCAGTTCGTCGGAAAAATCTATGACCGCGTCCGCGAGAAAAGGCAGCGATACCCGGTCCACCACCACCTTCTGCCCCATGCCCTCGAGCACCAGATCATCGTCCGCGGGATCGTCCAACTTGATGTCGTATTGAAATCCCGAGCATCCGCCTCCCTCGACGGCCACGCGCAGGGCTTTCGCCCCGCCGGAGGCGGCGTTGATCTCCTCCAACTTGGCGAAGGCGCGTTCGGTCACTTTGGGCGGCACGTTCATGACCTCCATATGGCTCCTCCCGGGGGCGATGTCAACGGCGTCGGTATTTGCGGACGGGCGTCCGCGGGTGTATCCCGCCGGCGCGGAATATCCGGAGGGCATCACATGACCGCGGCATTCGCCTGCGTTCCGGAACGAAGCCGCGGGCGGCTTCACCGGGAGCCTGAAAGCGCGCACCGTTCCGCTTTCCAGCGCGACCGGGACAGGATCGTCCACTGCTCGGCGTTCCGGCGGCTCAAGCACAAGACCCAGGTGTTCGTGGCGCATGTCGGCGATCATTTCCGCACCCGGCTGACGCATTCCATCGAGGTGGCCCAGGTGGCGAGGACGATATCGGGCGCGCTGGATCTCGACGTGGACCTGACCGAGACGGTGGCGTTGGCGCACGACCTTGGCCACCCTCCGTTCGGACACGCCGGGGAGGAGGAACTGGATGACTTGATGCGTCCGCACGGCGGGTTCGACCACAACGCCCAGGCGCTGCGGATCGTGACGTTCCTCGAACGGCACTACGCCGATTTCGACGGACTCAATTTGACGTGGGAGACGCTGGAGGGCATCGCCAAGCACAATGGCCCGGTCGTCGGCGACCTCCCGCACCATCTGCGCCTATACGACGCCGAGCATCCGTTGGAGTTGTCCACCCACGCTTCGGCGGAGGCCCAAGTGGCGGCCCTGTCGGATGACATCGCCTACAACAACCACGACATACTCGACGGCATACGGGCCGGCCTGTTCAACTTGGACGACCTATCGGACCTGCCGATTCTGCGCGGTTGCATCGCCGAGGTCGACCGACGCTACCCGGACCTTCACCGCAAGCGGCGGCGCCACGAGGCTTTGCGCAGATTTTTCGGCGCGCTCGTCGAGGACGTGCTGGGGGAGACCCGGACGCGTCTCGCGGAAAGCGGCGGCGCGTCCTCCGGGGAGGTGCGCCGGGCGGGCCGAGCGCTCGTATCGTTTTCCGAATGCGTCGAATCCGACCTGTCTCTGATCCGGGATTTTCTGTTCGAGCGGATGTACAGGGCGCCGTTGGTGCGCGTCATGCGGAAATCGGCGAAGGGATATGTGCGGGATCTGTTCCCGATTTACATGGATAAAACCGACCTGTTGCCCACGGGTTGGCGCGAAGACATCGCGGCGGTGGAAACGGACGCGGATTTGGCGCGGATCGTGGCCGACCACATCGCCGGCATGACCGACAGGTTCGCGATGCAGGAGCATTTTCGGCTCACTGGCCGGGAAGGGCGCATGCCGGACTTCGCCTGACAGGGTGGATCCCCGCCCGAGTAGATCGGCGGCCCACCTTCGCGGGCGCGTCCGCGCGGGAGCGACCTTGATCCCCCGGGCGGGTTGGAGCGCCGGCGACTTTGGTGTGAACACCATATCGGTTGACGAATGTGGTCGGCGCGCTCCGACGATTCGCGTTGATCTTCTCGCGGCCCGCGCCACCGATTCCATCAAATCCACCGGCGCTCCAAACTCCCGGAGAGGCCCTTCCATCCATTGGGGCGGGGGCGCCCATGGTGGAAGACCGCGTGTTGTTTGGCGATTCCGTCCAGCGGTCGGACGGAGACATCGGAGCCTCCGATTCGGGCCGCGCCGGAAGTGATTCCCGGAT
>JANQKA010000109.1 GCA_028281405.1 Hasllibacter sp.
GCAGGATGTGCGCGACGTGCCGTGCCCCGGCCACGCCCAGGGCAGCGAGACCATAGTGCCAGGCCCTTCCGAGAAAGACGAAATCCGCACCGAGCGCGATTGCCCTCAGAACGTCGAGACCCGAACGGACGCCCGAATCGAAAATCAGCGGGTAATCCGGCCCCACCGCGGCGCGGATCTCCGGGAGCGCGTCGGCTGAGGCGGGGGCGGCGTCGAATTGCCGTCCCCCGTGGTTGGAGACCCAGACCGCCGCCGCGCCGGCATCCCGCGCCGCCGCCGCTTCGTCTCCGTTCAGCACCCCCTTGACCACCACAGGCCCGTTCCATTCGGCCATGGTTCCGGCGAGGTATTCGAAGTCGGGGGCGGTGCGCAGCAGATAACCGATGTGATCGGTCGAACTCCGCGATTCTCCGGGAGATGGGCCGGAGGCGAGGCTGCGTGCGTATTCGTCCATCAGACGGAGCCGGGGATACCCCGTCCGGAGTATTCCGAGCGCCCAGACGGGGCGCGTCGCCGCCTGCCAAATGATCGAAGGCGTGAGTTTCGGCGGGTTTGTGAGGCGGGCGCGCCTCTGCCTTTCACGCCGGGACGCGACGGGAACGTCCACGGTGAGGATCAGCGTGTGGAATCCCGCCGCCTTCGCCCTGTCGAGGATGTCGCGGCGGATGCCGGTGTCCCGGGTGGGATACAATTGGAACCAACCTTGTTCGCCGAGGACGTCCGCGACATGCTCGGGGGTCCGCGACGAGACGCAGGACATCGCGTAGGGGATGCGCAGTTCGGCTCCGACCCGCGCCAGCCTCCGTTCGGCGTCGGGCCACATCAGTCCCGACATCCCGACCGGGGCGATTCCGACCGGCATCGGGTAGTCCCTGTCCATGAATGTCGTCGACAGGTCGGTTTCCATCGATCCTTTGAGGACGCCGGTGCGGAAGATTATTCCGTCGAGAGCGTCGGCGGAGCGGCGTTTGGTGGTCTCTTCGCCGGTGGCGCTGTCGAGGAATTCCCAAGCGAAACGGGGGATGCGCCGCCGGGCGCGGGCGGCGAGGTCGCTGATCGCGGGGTAGTCGAGATCGGGTTCCATGACGCGGATATGTGCGATGCCGGCGCCTGCCGCAAGCCGTCCGTTCCTTGGGCGGAATTGGCGCGGAGCGTTGGGGAGGGATATTCCGTGGCGCTTCCGGGAGCCCGTGGAATCTGGTTCAGTCGACTTTCAATTCGCGGTCTCCCTCAGGCGGTGGCGAGGCGGGCGGGGCCGGGCCGAGGGACGGCAGGCGACCAACGCGCCGAATGGCGCGCCTTCCGGCCTTGACCAACAGGCGGAATAATGGGTAAAGGTGGCGGTCGGCGGGCCGTTGCACCCGTTGGAACAACTTCACGGAACGACCAACAGAAAAGGAAATCCAATGAAACGCGGACTCGTGACACTCATGGTCTTGACCATGGCGGCGTTTGGGCTGTCGGGATGCGCGCTGATCGGCGTCCCGATCGATTTGCTCGCCATGGTGACCTGACGCGGCGGTCTGTGGCGTCCGCCCAACCGGCGGAGCCGTTGGCCGAGGGCGTTGATCGCCTTCCCGCACCACCACCCGCGTGGACGCGCTTGACGTCGTCCATGCGGGCGCGGAGCCACGCCGCGGCGAGGGTTTCCGGTCTCCGGGGCCCGGGCCGTGGGGCCGCCTCTCCGGAGGGATCGTGCCCATTCGGGTCCGGGACGACGTATTCCCGCGTCGCTCCGCACCTTGGACGAGTGTCCCGCGGAACCCGCTTCGTGTCGTCACCGAAGAGACACGGGGGCCAGCGAGTTCTTTCTCAACAGGTTCCGGCACCTTCCCGACTACGTCACGCGCCCGCGAGGGACGGAGGGATCCCCGATGATGCCTCCGATTTTGACGAACCGTCGTCACTCTCCCGCGAGGGACGGAGGGTTCTCTCTCGCTGGGCCGCCACTCCGAGCACCGTCGTCTTGCGCCCGTGGGGAACGGAGCCACGGCAATACAACCTTGGGGGAGAGGGGAAGTAGTCACGCGCCCGCGGGTGACGGGTGACGCTCCGATGATGCCTCTGATTTTGACGGCCCGTCGTCACGCGCCCGCGAAGGCCGGGCTCGTCGCTCCGCCCGCGAATCCGCGTTCCGCCCCGGCCCGTCGTCGCGCGCCCGCGAAGGCCGGGCTTGCCCATCTCGTTGTCGAGCGAGCGGCCCGACGGCATCGCGCGCCCGCTGGTGACGGAGGGCGCCCCGATGATGCCTCCGATTTTGACGGCCCGTCGTCACGCTCCCACGAAGGCCGGACCTTGCCCATCACGTTGTCGAGCGGGCGGCCCGACGTCGTCGCGCGCCCGCGGGTGACGGAGGGAGCCCCGATGATGCCTCCGAATTTGACGGCCCGTCGTCACGCGCCCGCGAAGGACGGAGCCGTCCGCACCATGATCTCCACCGGCCCGTCGCCCGCCGTCGTCACGCGCCCGCGAGGGACGGAGCCGCGGCATGTTCGCTCGTCCCGCCCTCCGCCAAACGCCGTCGTCACGCGCCCGCGAAGGACGGAGCCGGGCCTTGCCCATCACGTTGTCGAGCGAGCGGCCCGACGTCGTCACGCGACCGCGGGGGACGGAGCCCGCGTCGGAATTGGGACCGGGTTGTCTGGATGTCGCCACGCTTTGAACGGCGCACGCGCGGGAATTCGTGTGCCTCCCAATTCTCCGAACACGGCGGCCGGTTCCACGGTTCCGCTCCGCGGCGCCGTGGAACCTCCGAATCGTTGGCGCCCGGCGTTGTCGCGGCGTCCGGGGATTATCCCCCGCCCCGTCCACGAGGAAGGAAGTGTCGGCCAACGGCCCTTGACCCGGGCTCCGCCGGCGCCTTGTCGGCCCGGATTCCGCCCGCGCAAGTAATACG
>JANQKA010000120.1 GCA_028281405.1 Hasllibacter sp.
TCGGGATATTCCTGATCGCCGAACACGGGGAGCGGCAGCTCGTCCGCCCCACCCAGCACCTCCAGATCCCGCACGAACACCTCGATGCCGCCCGTCGGAATCTTGGGGTTCACGAGGGCTTCGTCGCGGAGCTTCACCTCGCCGTCGACGCGGATGCACCACTCGGAGCGGACTTTCTCCACTTCGGCGAACGCCGGACTGTCGGGGTCGGCGAGCACCTGTGTCACGCCGAAGTGGTCTCGGAGGTCGATGAACAGGACGCCGCCGTGATCGCGGACCCGGTGGACCCATCCCGCCAAACGAACCGTCTCCCCCACGTTGGCGGCGTTGAGTTCGACGCAGGTATGGCTGCGGAAGGGATGCATGGCGGGGCCTCCTGTATCGTCGGGGTGTCTTGGAGCCGCGCCGATACATAGCCGCCGCCGCGAATGTCAAGGAACCATCGGGCGCCTAGCGGCGGCTCTTTACAAATCCGACCGACGGCGGCAAATTCCCCGGTCGGTTCGGGGTGCGGACCCCGAAGCCGGAATTCCTGGGCGCCGCGTTCCGGCGATCGCCCGCCACCGCGGAGATTTTGACGGATGTGGACCAGAATTCTTGACCGCATGTGCGGCACCATCGTCCGGGACGGGGCATTGACGATTTGTTTGGCCGACGGCTCGGTGATGCGGTTCGGCGACGAGTCGTCCGAGCCGGTCACGCTCCATTCCCTGGATCCCGATTTGCCCCGGAAAGTCGTCCTCAATCCCCAGGTCGCCGTCGGCGAGGCCTACATGGACGGACGCCTGACCTTCGGCGACGACAACCTCCGCGGATTCCTCGACATGATGACGCGCAACCTTGACCGCGACGACGAATTCATCACGTTGATCCACATGTTCCTTCAGAACTGCACCCGTCGGTTGTCCCAGTGGAACCCGGTGGGCCGCGCCCGCGAGAATGTCGCCCATCATTACGACCTGTCCGCGCGCCTCTACGAACTCTTCCTCGACGGGGACCGTCAGTATTCCTGCGCCTATTTCGAGCGTCCCGACATGACCTTGGACGAGGCGCAGGCCGCCAAGAAGGCGCACATCGCCCGCAAGCTCAATCTGGAGCCCGGCATGCGCGTCCTCGACATCGGGTGCGGCTGGGGAGGCATGGCGATGACCCTCGCGCGGGACTGGGGCGCCAAGGTCATCGGCGTCACGCTGTCGGAGGAACAGCACAAGGTCGCGAGCGAACGGGTGAGTGAAGCGGGCCTCGGAGACCGGGTCGACATCCGATTGATGGACTACCGCCACGTGGTCGACCGGGTCGACAGGATCGTGTCCGTGGGCATGTTCGAGCATGTGGGGGTTCCCCACTACCGCGAATTTTTCCGTCATGTCCGCAACCTCCTTACCTCGGAAGGAGTGGCCCTCATCCACACCATCGGGCGCGGCGAACCTCCGGGCAGCACCTCTCCGTGGCTCAAGAAGTACATTTTCCCCGGCGGTTACACGCCCGCCATGTCCGAGACCTTGGCGGCGATCGAAAAAGAGCGGCTCATGACCACGGACGTGGAGGTCTGGCGCCTGCACTACGCCGAGACACTCAAGCACTGGTACGGGCGGTTCATGAAGAACGTGGACGAGATCCGCTCCCTCTACGACGAGCGGTTCGTCAGGATGTTCCGTTTCTATCTGTCGGCCTGCGAATTCACGTTCAGGAACACCACCCAGGCGGTGCACCAATTCCAACTCACGCGGCGGGTCGACACGCTTCCGATGACGCGCGGCTACATGTACCCCGCCGGACGGGGATCGGATCCGGCGGCGGGCGGTCCCGATCTCCGCAAAGGGATCCCGACGCCGTCCGCCGGCGGGGAACGCGCGGAGCACCGGCCCAAGGTCGCCGCGCCGCCTCCCTCCGGACAAGCCCCTCGACCCCTCCCCGTTGGGCAAGACATTCGAACCAATCCCGATTCGGTTTCCGACAGCGACGCCTGACATCGGCGGCGCCCCGTGCGGCGGGGCTTCATATTCGGAATCGTCCGGTCGCGGCCGCGGCGCGTTCCAGCGGAGCGACGCCCATTCGGAGGCACCCGTTCAACAGGGTCGGGTTCGCTCTCCGCGCGCCCAAGGGCGCGGGGCGGACGTCATCGAATCGGTGTCCGAATTGCACCGTGCCCGCCTCCTCCGATTCGGAACCCGGCGGCAACCCGTCATCGCGGGAGACAACGGCGCGGACACAATTCCGAAATCCAAAGGGCCCTTCCGGGCGCGCTTCGAGGCGGAGTCGGCCATTCAACAGTCCGCGGAATACGGACGCGGCCGGCCCGGTTGTCCACATTTCCGCGGTTCGGCCCTGTGATTTCTCATTGGCGGTGATCCAACACGGCCACGTCCCACTTTCCGAAATTCCGGCGCAACTTTCCGCGGGAAAAACCAAACCGCGCGGCGGAATTACCTCTGTCGGCGCGCTCACCGCAGCCAAGAGGGCGCCTCCCCGCACGGGCGCGCGGAGGAAGCCCGATGCCTTGGGACCGTAATCGGCCACCCCGCGCGCACGGGGGGCAATCCATCTCGCCCGCCTCCTGCGCCCGTGCATTACAGGCCACCCCGCGCGAACGCGGGGCAATCGAGGTAACCCGGCATGATGCCGATGAGCCGGCCGGCCACCCCGCGCGCAAGGAGGGCAATCATGACGGGAGGCAAGCCGTTCACCGGACCCGCCGGCCCCTCCCGCGCGCGGGCGGCACCGGCGCGGTATCCGTGGCATGCGCGGAATCCGCCAGCTCCCCCCGCGTGGGGAAAGCCGCTGGCGGATAACCAATCGCACCGCGAACCGCGGCCACCCCGCGCCCGCGGAGCAAGCGCCGAATACCGCCCGGCGCCGTCCCGCCCGCGTTGCGGCGGGCGCGACACACCTATAAGCCGCCCGCGCCGCACCAAGGAAAATGTGATGCCGAAACGCGACGACCTTTCGTCGATCATGATCATCGGGGCCGGACCAATCGTCATCGGGCAGGCCTGCGAATTCGATTATTCCGGAGCCCAAGCCTGCAAAGCGCTCCGTGAGGAGGGCTACCGCGTCATCCTCGTGAATTCGAATCCCGCGACGATCATGACCGATCCGGACATGGCCGACGCCACCTACATCGAACCGATCACGCCGGAAATCGTCGCCAGGATCATCGAAAAGGAGCGTCCTGACGCGCTCCTGCCCACGATGGGCGGCCAAACCGGCCTCAACACCTCGCTCGCGCTGGAGGAAATGGGCGTTCTTGAGAAATTCGGCGTGGAGATGATCGGCGCGAAGCGGGCCGCGATCGAAATGGCCGAGGACCGCAAACTGTTCCGCGAGGCGATGGAACGGATCGGGCTGGAAAATCCGAAGGCCACCATCGCCAACGACATCGAGGAGGCGATGGCCGCGCTGGACCACGTGGGCCTTCCGGCGATCATCCGCCCCGCCTTCACGCTTGGCGGCACCGGCGGCGGCATCGCCTACAACCGCGACGACTACGGGGATATCTGCAAGGGCGGCCTCGACGCCTCCCCGGTCAGCCAAATCCTCATCGACGAAAGCCTTCTGGGCTGGAAGGAATTCGAAATGGAGGTCGTCCGCGACCGCGCGGACAACGCCATCATCGTCTGCTCCATCGAAAACGTGGATCCGATGGGCGTCCACACCGGCGACTCCATCACGGTCGCGCCCGCGCTGACCCTCACGGACAAGGAATACCAGATGATGCGCTCGGGCAGCATCGCCGTGCTGCGGGAAATCGGGGTGGAGACCGGCGGGTCCAACGTGCAATGGGCCGTGAATCCAGAAGACGGGCGCATGGTGGTGATCGAGATGAACCCCCGCGTCTCGCGGTCGTCGGCGCTCGCCTCGAAGGCCACCGGCTTCCCGATCGCCAAGATCGCCGCGAAACTCGCGGTCGGCTACACGCTCGACGAGCTCGACAACGACATCACCAAGGTCACCCCGGCCTCGTTCGAGCCTACCATAGACTACGTCGTCACCAAGATCCCCCGGTTCGCCTTCGAGAAATTCCCGGGCGCCGAACCCGTGTTGACCACCGCGATGAAATCCGTGGGCGAGGCCATGGCGATCGGCCGCTCGTTCCACGAATCGGTCCAGAAGGCCCTCGCGTCCATGGAAACCGGACTCACGGGCTTCGACGAAATGGAGATTCCCGGGGCCGGGGGCGACAACGCCCGGGCCGCCATCGTGCGCGCCCTGTCCAGGCGGACCCCCGACCGGATGCGGATCATCGCGCAGGCCATGCGCCACGGCCTGTCGGACGAAGACATCCGGGCGGCGACCGAGTTCGATCCGTGGTTTCTCGCCCGCATCCGGGAAATCGTGGACGCGGAGGAGGAATTGCGCCGCGGCGGCCTGCCGACGACCGCGGAAGGCCTCCGGGAGGCGAAGATGATGGGATTCACCGACGCCCGCCTCGCGAAACTCACCGGCCTCGGCGAGGACGACGTCGAGCGCGCCCGCCGAACCCTCGGCGTCAACGCGGTGTTCAAGAGGATCGACACCTGCGCCGCCGAATTCGAGGCGCGGACCCCGTACATGTACTCCACCCACGAGCACCCGGTCATGGGAGAGGCGGAAGACGAAGCGCGTCCCTCCGACGCGAAAAAGGTCGTCATCCTCGGCGGCGGTCCCAACCGGATCGGCCAGGGAATCGAATTCGACTACTGCTGTTGCCACGCGTGCTTCGCGCTGACCGCGCGGGGCTTCGAAACCATCATGATCAACTGCAACCCCGAAACGGTCTCAACAGATTACGACACCTCGGACCGCCTGTATTTCGAACCGCTCACCTTCGAGCACGTCATGGAGATCCTCCGGGTGGAGCGGTCGAGGGGCGAATTGCTCGGCGTCATCGTTCAATTCGGCGGGCAGACTCCGCTCAAACTCGCAAACGCGCTCCACGACGCCGGAATTCCCATCCTCGGAACGCCGCCCGACGCGATCGACCGCGCCGAGGACCGGGAAAGGTTCCAGGCGCTGGTGAGGAAGCTCGGGCTCAAGCAACCGCGCAACGCCATCGCCCATTCCGCCGAGCGGGCGCTGGAGATCGCCGGAGAAATCGGCTTTCCGCTGGTGATCCGTCCCTCATACGTCCTCGGAGGCCGCGCCATGGAGATCGTCCGGGACCGCGCCCAATTGGAACGCTACATCTCCGAAGCCGTGACCGTGTCCGGAGACAGCCCGGTTTTGCTGGACAGCTACCTGTCCGGGGCCGTCGAAGTCGACGTGGACGCCCTTTCGGACGGCGAAGACGTCCATGTCGCGGGCGTCATGCAGCACATCGAGGAGGCGGGGGTGCACTCGGGGGACAGCGCCTGCTCGCTCCCGCCGCACTCCCTGCCGGCGGACGTCGTCGGGGAAATCAACCGGCAGACCGTCGCGCTTGCGCGCGAACTCGGGGTGGTGGGACTGATGAACACGCAATACGCGGTCAAGGACGGCAAGGTATACCTGATCGAGGTGAATCCACGCGCCTCCCGCACGGTGCCTTTCGTGGCCAAGGCGGTCGGCTCCCCCATCGCGTCCATCGCGGCCCGGCTGATGGCCGGCGAAAAGCTGGGCGCGTTCGATTTGGTCGATCCATCCATCAATGGGTTCGCGGTGAAGGAGGCGGTCCTGCCGTTCGCGCGGTTCCCCGGCGTCGACACCCTTCTCGGCCCCGAGATGCGCTCCACCGGCGAGGTCATGGGGTGCGACCGGAGTTTCCCGCGCGCGTTCCTGAAGGCGCAAATCGGCGCGGGCACGATCCTGCCCGATTCGGGCCGCGTGTTCCTGTCGATCAACGACGCGGACAAGACCCCGATGCTGGTGGAGACGGTCAGGGTTCTCCGCGGACTCGGGTTCTCGATCGTCGCGACCCGCGGCACCGCGGACTTCCTAGTCGGGAACGGGGTCGAGGCCGATGTCGTGAAAAAGGTCTACGAGGGCCGTCCCAACATCGTGGACATGATGAAGGACGGCGACATCCAAATCGTGATGAACACCACCGAAACCGCCCAGGCGGTGGAGGACAGCCGATCCATCCGCAGCGTCGCTCTCATGGACCGCATACCTTATTTCACCACGGCCTCCGCCGCCCACGCGGCCGCCATGGCGATGCGCGCCGCGCGCGAGGGCGAGATGGAAATCCGTCCCCTGCAGGATCCCTGATATCCGCGGGAGGATCCGGAACCTCCATCTTCCAATCCAAGCGGCGACCCGTCGGGGGCCACGGCCCGGCGGCCGGGGATCATCCGAAATCGTGAACACCGACTTCGCCGCCCGTGCGTTGAAGGACGTCCGGTCAAACACGCCGCGGCTCCCATGGAACGCGTGATTGTTTCACCATCGAATCCGCGCCATGGCAACGCGGGCGGCGCCCGGCGGCGGAATTGAAACCCGTCCCGGCGGGAATTCCGGATTCCGCCGCGGCGGAACCGCGCCATCCGCCTCCACGGCGGCGCGGCGGTGGCATGGACCGATGCGAAGGTTTCCCGAATCCGCCCTCGCGGCGTCAGATCTGCTTCTCCGGCATCTTGACCACTAGGCCGTCGAGGTCGCCCGTGACCTTGACTTGACAGGTGAGTCGCGAGCGGGAGGGATCCGGCTCGAAGGCGAAGTCGAGCATGTCCTCCTCCATGGATTCCTTGGCGGGCAATTTGTCCACCCAATCGGGGTGGACATAGACATGGCATGTGGAACAGGCGCAGGCGCCTCCGCAATCGGCCTCGATGCCCGGTATGCCGTTGTCGCGGGCTCCCTCCATGACCGTGAGTCCGTTCGGAACGTCGACCACGTGCTCGGTTCCGTTGTGCTCGATATAGGTGATTTTCGCCATAAACTCCGCCTCGTTCGATCGGGCCATCCGCATAAACCGGACGGAAGGAAAACGCCAGCCTCATCCGCGCGCGGGAGGGCCGCGGGTGTCGATTCCGAGAACGGCCCCGATCACCTTCGCCTCATCCGCGCGGGAGGTCCGAGGCCTCGGACTTTCGCGCCCGCGCGACATCCGGCCGCGCGTCAGGGATGTCATGGATTCGCGTAAAAGCCCCGGACGCGGGTCCGGGGCTTTCGTTCCCGCGTGGCCCGCTCAACCGAGCGTAAGCGCCACGAAACGCGGCTGCCCCGCGCGGCGGATGAACAGAAGGATGGAGTTGCGTCCGGCCTTGCCCGCTTCCGCGATCCGGGCTTCGAAATCCTCGAGGGTCGCGACCTTTTCCTGGCCGGCTTCGTACACGACGTCGCCGGGGCGGATGCCTTTCATGAAGGCTTCGCTGTTCCGGTCGAGATCCCGCACGACGAGCCCACCCGCGTCATCGTCGAGTCCGAGCTCCGCCCGGAGTTCGTCGGTCAGCGGGGACATGGACAAGCCGAGCACCTCGCCATCCCTCGGCCGCTCGGGCTCGCCGTCGAGCGACGCCAGCACGACCTCCGCCTCCTCGCGGTGCCCGACTTCGACCTGGAATGTCAGGTTCCGACCGTTCCGGAACACCACGACGCTCACTTTTTTGCCGATTTCGGTGTTGCCCACCCGGCTGACCAGGTCGCGCACATCGACCACGTCGGCCCCGTCGAAGGAACGGATCACATCCCCGACCTCGATGCCCGCGGCCAACGCCGGGCCATCCGGCACGTCCGTGACCAAGGCTCCCGCGGCGCTTTCCAAGCCGACCGCCTCGGCGACATCCGCCTGAACCTCCTGGATGTTCACTCCGAGCCAACCGCGGCGGGTCTCGCCGAATTCCTTCAGCTGGTCGACCACGCGGCTCGCGACCGTCGCCGACATTGCGAATCCGATCCCGATGGACCCGCCGTCGGGCGAAAGTATCGCCGTGTTCACGCCGATCACCTCGCCTTCCATGTTGAAGAGCGGGCCGCCGGAATTGCCGCGGTTGATGGCCGCGTCGGTCTGTATGTAGTCGTCGTAAATCCCCTGCAGCGCCCTCTCCCGCGCCGAGACGATGCCCGCCGACACGGAAAAGCCCTGGCCGAGCGGATTGCCCACGACCATCACCCAGTCGCCCACGCGTGCGGCGTCGCTGTCGCCCCACGCCACGAAGGGCAGCGGCGCGTCGACCGCGACCTTGAGCAGTGCCAGGTCGGTTTTGGGATCGGCCCCCACGACCTCCGCCACCAGTTCGCGTCCATCGGTGAATTCGACGAGGATTTCGTCGGCCTTTTCGATGACGTGGTTGTTCGTCACGATGAAGCCGTCGCCTGAAATGACGAAGCCCGACCCGAGCGCCCGCCCGCGGCGCTGCTGGGGACCGCGCGGGTTTCCGAATTCGCGGAAGAAATCCTCGAAAGGCGTCCCCTCGGGTATCGCCAGTCCAGGCCCGGTGGGTCGCTCGATCGTGGTGGAGGTGGTGATGTTCACCACCGCGTCCGAAACCTGTTCGGCCAGGTCGGCGAAACTGTCGGGGCGCGCCTGCCCCGGAACCGGCGCGGACAAGGCCACCGCCAAGCCCAACGCCACGGTGGCGGCCAAGACCCGGAAGGGCTTCCGCGCGCCCTCCGCGAAAAACTCTGCTTTCATCGGTTTGATCTCCCATCAAAAGAGCGGATGCCGGAACGGCAACCTCGGATTTCGAGCTAGTCACGCCCCAGCGCGGTTTCAAGTCCGGCCACGTCGCGATCGCTCAATTTCGCGTGAAAACCGCGTGTGCTCCGGGGCATCCCGTTTCCCCCGCCTGAAGGTCGAATTCCGGCCTCCATTCGACCGGAGCCATTCCGCGCGCGCGGGGCCGGAGGCGAGGAATTCCAACGACGGAGGGGGCCGCCCCGCGGTCGGCCCCGCCGGATTCAGCCCGCGGCCGCGCAAACCAACACGCCGAACGCCATCATGATCAATCCAATGACCCGGCGGCGGCCCAAGGGCATCCTGGATATGAGTTGGACGATTTCGGTCAGGCGCGAGGGGGCGAGGGCGAAGAGCGCCCCCTCGAAAAACACCGCCAAGCCAACGGCGGCGACCAGCGTCTGCAGGGTCATCTGCGGGTCCAGCCCTCATCGGAGAAGTCTCCCGTGTCGGAACGGAGGTAGCTGAAGAACTCCGAATCCGGCGACAGCACCAAGGTCGAGTTTTCTCCCTGAAGGGCCAACCGATAGGCGTTCAGCGAACGGTAGAATTCGAAGAACTCGGGATCGCGGCCGAACGCGTCCGCGAAGATCGCGTTCCTGCGGGCGTCCGCTTCGCCGCGCACGATTTCCGCCTCGCGACGGGCGTCCGAGACCAGTTCCACCACCGTCCTGTCGGCCTGGGCCTGAACGCGTTGCGCGGCCTCCTGGCCCCGGGCCCGCTCGTCCGTCGCCTCCCGGACGCGTTCCGCGCGCATCCGGTCGAAGGTCGCGGCGAGGTTCTGTTCGGGCAGAGCCGTCTGCTTGAGCCGCACGTCGATCACCTCCAAGCCCAAGGCCCGCGCGAGGGTGCGCGAGGTGTCCCGGATGCGGGTCATCAACTCGGCGCGGTCCTCCGACAGGATGGTGTTGGAGGTGACCCCTTCGGACCCCAGCACGGCGCGCGTCTCCCTGCTCAGGATCCCCGCCAGACTGCTTTCCGCGGTGGGAATGCCGCCGGTGCCCACGGCGCGGCGGAACTGCACCACGTCGGCGATGCGGTAGCGCGCGAACGCGTCGACGATCAGCCTCCGGTCGTCCGACGGGGTGAGTTCGATCGGATCGGTGTCGAGCGACAGGATCCGGTCGTCATAGCGGACCACGTTCTGGATGAACGGAATCTTCAGGGCCAGTCCCGGATCCTCCTTGACGCTTTTGATCTGACCGAATTGCAGAACCAGCGCCTTTTCGCGCTCGTCCACGATGAAAATCGATCCGGAGATGACGATGAGGGCACCGATGAGGATGCCGAGAAGAATGGGGCCGCGCATCAGTTGCCTCCTTGCCGGGTGTTGCCGCGCATCAGTTCGTTGAGCGGCAGGTAGGGCACCACGCCCTGACCCGCGCCGCCTGTGTCTTCGAGGAGGATCTTGTTCGCGTCGCCGAGCACCTCCTCCATCGTCTCGATGTAGAGCCTTTTGCGCGTGACTTCGGGAGCCTTGACGTACTCCTCCAGCACGGCGACGAAGCGGGACGCCTCGCCCTCGGCCTCGTTGACGACGCGGGCGCGGTAGGCTTCGGCGTCCTCGAGGATGCGGGCGGACTCGCCTCTCGCGCCGGCGAGGACGCGGTTCGCGTAGGCGTCGGCCTCGCGCTGGAGTCGGTCCCGCTCCTGCTCGGCGGCCTGCACGTCGCGGAAACTGTCGATCACCTCCTCGGGCGGGTCTGCCTTGTCGAAGTTCAGACGCACGATGTGCACCCCCGAGTCGTAGGCGTTCATCGTGTTCTGGATCAATCCCTGCGCGGTGTCGGCGATCAGATCGCGGTCGCGGTTGAGAATCGGCGCCAGTTCGGATTGGGCGATGACCTCGCGCATGGCCGATTCGGACACGACGCGCACCGTCTCCCGCGGGTCGCGGAGATTGAAAAGGAACTTGGCCGGGTCGTTCACGTTCCACACAACTTGGAAATCGATGTCGACGATGTTCTCGTCGGTCGTCAGCATCAGTCCCACGTCGCTGCGCACCGACGACCTGCCGACGCCGATGTTTTCGACGCGCTCCGTGCTGGTCTTGATGACCTCGGCGGTGACGACAGGCCAAGGGGCGAACCTCAGTCCGTTTTCGGTGGTGCGGTAGTACTCGCCGAGGAATAGCTCGACCCCCCGCTCGTCGGGTTGAACCGTGTAGACCGAGGCCCACAGCCAAGCCGCGAGAACCAGGAACACGCCGATGCCTCCGGTGAAGCGGTTCAGGGGAGCCCCGCCGCCGCCCAGGCCGCCGGATCCGCCGCCGATGATCATGCGGAGCTGCTCCGAACCCCTTTTCATGAGGTCGTCGATTTCGGGACCTCCTCCGCCCTGACCGCCCGGCCTCCCCCCGCCGCCGTTTCCGCGGGGGGGAGGGCTTCCGCCTCCGGAGCCGCCGCCGCCCCAAGGTCCGTTGGACTTGCCTGCCATGTGTTTGGTTCTCCTCTGGATAAGTACCTTGTTTGGCGCACGACCGCCGCGGATTCAAGACGCGCGGACGGGTTCCCGCATGGTCACGAGTTCCTCGGACATCGTCGGGTGCACGGCGCACACCCTGTCGAAGTCCTCCTTGGTGGCGCCCATCTTCACCGCGACGCCCGCCAATTGGATCATTTCCCCCGCCTCCGGAGCGACGATGTGGCACCCCGTCACCCGGCGCGTCCGGGCGCACACGACGAGTTTCATGAGCGCGGCGTCGTCCCGCCCGGCGAAGGCGGTCCTCATCGGACGGAAGGACGAGGCGTAGACCTCGATCGGTCCCTCCGCGCGCGCCTCCTCCTCGGACAGGCCGACGAAACCGTATTCCGGACGCGTGAACACCGCGGACGGCACGAGTTGATGATCGATCCTGGTCGGCCGGCCGCCGAACACCGTGTCGACGAACGCCATTCCCTCCCTGATCGCGACGGGGGTGAGTTCGATCCTCCGCGTCACGTCGCCGATTGCGTAGACCGACGGCGCAGCCGTCTGGCTGTAGTCGTCAACCGCGACTCCGCCGCGCGGCCCGATACCCACGCCGGCCTCCTCCAATCCCATGTCCTCAACGTTCGGCGTCCGTCCCGTGGCGAAAAGAACCCGGTCGAAAACCCGTTCGACGCCGTCCTTGGACCGTACCCGGACCGGGCCCTTCGACAGCGGGTCCGCCGACGCCGCGCCTCCGCCGGCCGGGGACATTTCCGCGATGTCGGTTCCGAGGCGCAGGTCCACCCCGCGCGCGCGCATCGAATCGGCGATCAATCCGCGCGCTTCGCCGTCGAAGCCGCGCAGGATTTGCTCGCCGCGGTAGTACTGCGTCACCTCGACCCCGAGTCCGTTGAGGATGCAGGCGAATTCGCAGGCGATGTAGCCGCCGCCGACGATCAGCAGGCTCTTCGGGAGTTTGGGCAGGTTGAATATGTCATCCGAGACGATTCCGAGGTCGGCGTTCGGAATATCCGGTCTCGCCGGCCGGCCGCCCTGGGCGAGAAGGATGTGCTTGGCCGACTTCTCGGCCCCGTCGGCAAGCAGAACGGTGTGGGGATCCTTCAGCTTGGCGCGG
>JANQKA010000145.1 GCA_028281405.1 Hasllibacter sp.
GAAGGCGGTCGGAAACCCGCGAATCCCCGAGATGGCGTCGGCGACGGCGGCGTCCGACGGTCAGTGGCGACATGTCAGGTCACCATGAAACCCCTACATCCAAGGGGATCGATGGAACATCGACAAGCGAGCCTCACCACCGGAAGGTGCTCTTGCGGGCAGTGTGGCAAAAATGCTACACATGGAGAAATCGCGGCGGGCGGTGGCTTTCCTGTTGTGCTGGTCATAGGTATGAGCGAGTGCCGGATGATGGGCCGGCGACTCTGATTTGGGGTCATCCATCAGCGAGGTGAGGTCGTGAAACAGTTCAATCATGCAGCCACCGCGTGCGTCACGGTTTCCGGTGTAGTCCCCGCCGAAATTGTCGTTGACCGCGATACAGGGATGGGCATCCATGATGAAGGAAGTGGCGATCTCGCGATGGGAGGTTGCCTCGGACGGTGTTCTTCCAAAGACACGGGAGCGACCTTCATTGAATCAAGTTTCACCAATGGCGGTTCGGCATTTACCTTTACTGTCGACTTGAGCGGGGTTGTCGGAGAAGTTGCCAATTGTGTCGTCGCCGAAGGAATAGATGACGACGGCGGCTTTGCGAATATTCTTCACCATCGGGTCCGGCACCCTCACCGCGGGAGACGCCGAAGGTGTAACGGATCGGTTTATGAGCGAAGCGGGCAAAGTCCCAGAAACCTTGACCCAGTCGGTGCAGGCGGTATCGGCCAATCGGGATACGGTGGATTCAATCTGGACCCGCGATGCGATCGACAATTCTCGTGCCGTGGGCATGTCGTCGGCAACAACGGATTCGCATTCTGGCACATGATTGGCGGCGGCACGACCTCCACCAAGGACAATGTCATCAGTACTTGGTTTCGCCACAATTTGTTTGTGCGCGAAAACCCTGAAATCCCGATCACAGCGGAACGGACCATCATAACGGTATTTCGCGGGATTGGACGACCAGCCCGCGACAACAAATGGAGGCACGGATGAAGGTATTCGACATCGCCGAGTACATCCTCCGCTTGCGCGGAGAAATGACCACCATGAAACTGCAGAAGTTGGTCTATTACTCGCAGTGCTGGTCATTGGTCTGGTTTGAACGCCCGCTGTTCAATTCCAGGATCGAGGCTTGGGCGAACGGGCCGGTTTGCCCCGAGCTCTTCGACGCCCACCGCGGGACTTTCAGCGTTGGACCGGGAAGTTTCAAGGGAGACCCGGACGCGCTCGACGAGGACGCCCGTAGAACGGTTGACGCGGTGGTCAAATTCTACGGCAAAAAGTCGCCGGAATGGCTAAGCGCGCTCACTCACAATGAAGACCCGTGGAAGAATGCAAGAAAGGGTCTTCCCCCGGGCGATCGCGGTAATCGTCAGATTACAAAACGGGCCATGGCAAAGTACTATGGGAGTCTGTGATGAAGCGCTCAAAGAGGAAGGGGACGGGGCCCAGTTCATCACAACCCACGGAACTGAGGCCCAAAGTTTCTGCTCCACCGAAATTTCACGGTGGAGTCATCTCTTGGCGTTTTAGCGATGTTGATAAAGGCGGTCCGTTTTCATGGACAATACTTGAAAACGATCCGGCGAGATTTGTGCAAATCATTAAAAAGCTCTCAAACTTGGAAACAATGCAAGAGAAGGATTTGGGCGAATACGGATGCCATTCTATTTACGTTCGCGACCTATCCAATGTTGCACAAAAAAGACTGGGACAAATTAACCGTGATGACGTTGATCAATTATACTCGATACGGATAGACGGGAGATGCAGGATATTTTGCATTCACGACGCGGCTCACAAATTCTTGCGGGTTCTGTGGTACGATCCAGAACACGAAGTCCACCCCTCGCCAAAGAAACACACCTGATCCTTATCCTGTTGCCGTGGCGGTTCTTGCGAGGCACGGGACCTCCGTCGACTTGATGTGGCGTGGGGTGGCAACGAGGATGGGCCGAATCCGGCGGGTTGCATCAAGCCGAAATGGTGTATGGCCATCCTGTTCACATTGATGCAAGACGGATACAAGGGCCAGTGTGCCGTCTCCAACGCCGTGACAACCGCATTATCGGGACGGCGGGTCGACCGGCACTTGGTTCGGCTAGGAGATCACGGGCCGTTCCGGTACTTTGTCAGGCGCGGGCGTCCACGCGCCTCCTCCCGATTAATCGGTTTCCACCCGGAAAAAACCGGTGGCTGGATCGAGTTTGACGAGTCGCCACTTTCGCCCGAATTGCTCTTCGGGTCGCCAAGGAATCGCGCCGGTGGCGGCCCCGACGGGTCCGAACTGAATGACGACATCCAATTCCGCCGCCCCATCCAACACGCGCCTGAGACGATCCTTCCGCGCCTTGTGTTTTGGGTTGTGGATCAAGTCATCCCGCTTCGATTCTCCAACGGGATGCAGCTCGTCCACGTCCACATAGAGGCAATTGGTGCCGTTTTTGACCTGATTATTCCAGAGGGTGAGCAGAACGCGGGACTTGTCCTCCGAGTCTTTGGTCCAAATCCCGCGGGAACTTTTGACGTCATACCCCATGGCGCAAATCGCCTCGGTTTTCGACATCTTCTTCGCATTTCCATAGCGTTTCATTCGGTTCTCCCTAGATTCCATCCCACCACGCCGCCGAGGTTCTTCGAGGCGCGTTCCGTGGCACCGGCCAATAGTGACGTTAACGCGGAATGACCCGCGCCGTGATTCCGATCATTGTCGGCGATCATCCGACGACCCCCGCCGCGAAAGTCTCGGTGGCGACGAAAAAGAACCCAGATTCTTCGTCGAATTCCTGGATCCGCCAACGAATTCCGCGCTTCTCATGATTCCAGATTTCCGCGTCCTCGAAGTTTCCGCCCGGAAGTCCACCAACGCGGATCACATCCAGCCAACCGTCGAACTCATCGCGGGCGCGGGCTATGTGGAGCGCCCGTTTCTTGTGGCCGGGCTTGTGTTCGAAGCCGTTCGACCCCGGCGTCTCAAGCCGCCACAGATTCAATTCCGAACGATTCAATTCCTTGTTCCATTCCGTCCGGCTTCTCCGGAGAGCGAGACAGACGCCATCGGACTTATCCGCGCTCCAATCCTGCCGGGAATTCGAAAGGTCGTACCCCAGCTTTTTGAAAGCCTCCACATACCCCATCACGCCGCTCCCCGATATCCGAGGTGCCCCGCCTTTCTGGAAGACCGGGTCGAACCGCGCGCCATTGGCGCGTCCCAAACCCACCCGCCGAACGACGCCGCACCCGGCGAACAGACGTGTTCCGCGGGGACAACCGCCCCTCCGGACAAGACAGCGAAGGTCATCCCCGCCCGTCCCGTTCGTCGAATTCGCGGGCATTCACTCCGAACCCGCGGGTCCGCGGGTCCAATCCGAGCGTTCCGCGCGCCACCGGGCGGACGCGGTCGGTAATCGCCACCGCGGTCGAAGTCGTCCGGACATCCCCGCCACGACCGGACGGGAGCGCGGCGGCGCGACTCGACGCCCGCTCCGGCGCGATGGCCGAATACCTTCTCATTGGACATCTTCGGGAATCCATCACCCCCGGGTTCCGTCATCCTACCGCGGACGTCGAACGCCTTGCTTGTCCCACCGGACATCGAAACCGAGGACCGAACCGCGTTCGCCCCGCGGCAGACGGCCGCGCGCCATTCCTTGCACCCGTCGCGACGATGCGCCACCGCGCTACCCCTTCACCGCCTTCACTATTTTCTCGGCGCCGTCCTTGAGGTCGTCCGCGGCGATCACGTTCAGTCCGGAGGTGTTGATGATCTCCTTGCCCGTCTCGACGTTGGTGCCCTCGAGCCTGACGACCAGCGGTACCTCGAGCCCGACCTCCTTGACCGCGGCAACCACGCCCTCGGCGATCACGTCGCAGCGCATGATGCCGCCGAATATGTTGACCAGGATGCCTTTGACGTTCGGATCGGAGGTGATGATCTTGAACGCCTCGGCGACCTTCTCCTTGGTCGCTCCCCCGCCCACGTCGAGGAAATTCGCCGGCTCGGCGCCGTAGAGCTTGATGATGTCCATCGTCGCCATGGCGAGGCCGGCCCCGTTGACCATGCACCCTATCTCGCCGTCGAGCGCGATGTAGTTGAGGTCGTACTTGGAGGCCGCGAGCTCCTTGGGATCCTCCTCGCTCTCGTCGCGCAGCTGGGCGATGTCCGGATGCCTGTACATGGCGTTGCCGTCGAAGCCCATCTTCGCGTCGAGGCAGACGAGGTCGCCTCCCTCGGTGACGATCAGCGGATTGATCTCGACCATCTCCGCGTCCTTCTCGGTGAACAGTCCGTAGAGCGTTCCCATGAGTTTGACGCACTGTTTGATCTGCTGGCCCTCGAGCCCGAGTTGGAACGCGATGCGGCGGCCGTGGTAGGGCTGGTATCCCGTGACGGGGTCCACCGAAAACGAAAGTATCTTTTCGGGGGTCTCTTCCGCGACCTCCTCGATGTCCATGCCGCCCTCGGTCGAACAGACGAAGGAAACGCGGGAGCTCTGACGGTCCACGAGCAGGGCCAGGTAGAGTTCCCGGGCGATGGACGATCCGTCCTCGATGTAGACGCGGCCCACCTCCTTGCCGGCCTCCCCGGTTTGCTTGGTGACGAGCGTGCGGCCCAGCATCTTCCTGGCTTCTTCGGCGGCCTCCTCCACCGAATTGGCGATGCGCACGCCTCCCTTCTCCCCGGCTCCCGCCTCCTTGAAGCGGCCCTTGCCGCGGCCGCCCGCGTGGATCTGGGCCTTTACCACCCAAACCGGCCCGTCCAGCTCGCCCGCGGCGGTCTTCGCCCCTTCGGCCTTGGTGACGAGGCGGCCGTCCGACACCGGCGCTCCACAACTCCTGAGGAGGGCCTTGGCCTGATATTCATGGATGTTCATGGCGACATGCTCCTCCGTGGGCGCGACGGGTTCCGGTCGAGTCTAAGCCAAAGGGCCCGTCCAGGCAAGCCCTATCCGCTTGGGAGCGTGGCCCGGAATACCCGGGCGGCCGGACTCGGCCCCGAACCCGGTGCCGGAATCCCGCGCGCGGGCGCCCCCTCCCTTCGGGGTCGGCGGATCGGCGAATCGCCCGAAGTGGGCCGGGACGGATCAGGCAAGCGTGTCATCGATGCCCTTGCAGGCTTCGACGAGACCTTTGACGGCGTCGACCGACTTGTCGAACATCGCCTTTTCGTTCTTGTCCAAAGAGATCTCCACGACCTTCTCCACGCCCCCGGCTCCGATCACGGCGGGAACGCCGACATACATGCCCTTGATGCCGTAGGGGCCTTCCAGATGCGCGGCGCAGGGCAGGACGCGCTTCTGATCCTTGAGATACGCCTCGGCCATCTCGATCGCGGAGGCGGCCGGCGCGTAGAAGGCGGACCCCGTCTTGAGAAGGCCCACGATTTCCGCCCCGCCGTCCCGGGTGCGCTGCACGATCGCGTCGAGGCTGTCCTGGGTGGTCCACCCCATCTTCACCAAGTCCGGCAGCGGAATGCCCGCGACGGTCGAGTAGCGGATCAGCGGAACCATGGTGTCGCCGTGTCCGCCGAGCACGAACGCGGTGACGTCCTTCACCGAAACGTTGAATTCGAGCGACAGGAAGTGGCGGAAACGCGCGCTGTCGAGGACGCCGGCCATTCCGCAAACCTTCTTCTGGGGAAGGCCGGAAAATTCCCGCAAGGCCCAGACCATGGCGTCGAGCGGGTTCGTGATGCAGATGACGAACGCCCCGGGGGCGTGGTCGCGGATGCCCTCCCCGACGCTCTTCATGACCTTGAGATTGATGCCCAGAAGATCGTCGCGGCTCATTCCCGGCTTGCGCGCGACGCCGGCGGTGACGATGCACACGTCGGCGTCCGCGATGGCGGCGTAGTCGTTCGCGCCGGAAACCGCCGCGTCGAACCTGTCGACCGGGCCGGATTCGGCGATGTCGAGCGCCTTGCCCTGCGGCGTGCCCTCGGCGATGTCGAAGAGGACGATATCGCCTAGTTCCTTGAGCGCCGCGAGATGGGCGAGGGTGCCGCCGATCTGGCCGGAGCCTATCAGCGCAATCTTGAATCTGGCCATTGGGATCTCCCATATCTGCCTGAACTGGTGCGGGCGCATTCTATCAATCCCGCCGCTG
>JANQKA010000167.1 GCA_028281405.1 Hasllibacter sp.
TCGGGAGCGAGAAACTCAACCGCGTAATCGATCGCACAATACACCCGCTCGGCCGCCAATCGGGCATCAATCACGGAATAGTCAAACCCTTCCGGCGTCCCCGAAACGGAATGCCTCTCGAACATCCGGATTGCGTCATCATGCGTCTTTGCCGCGGCTTCCCTCTCCTCCCGCGCCCGCGCCGACTTCGACGCCATCGACCTGACGCCTTCAATGGCCTTCACCGATTCCCGGGTCTCATGGATCATGATCATCTTCGTCTTGTCCAGTTCGGACGCTCCCCTGGCCGCCGCGGATGAACCGGAAACCCCGCCGGACTTCCGCGGGGCGCGGGCTTTCCCGCCTCCCTTGCGTGACAGCTCCATCGTCGCCAAGACGACCTCGTCCGACGCGTTTCTCGCGGCATCGGCCGTCGTTTTCGCGGCCTTGACCATTGCGAACAACTTGGCTCTCCTCGTCTCCTCGTCCACCACGGCCGCCGCCAGACGAAACTCCGTATTCAACGTGATGATCGCGCTCGGCACAAGCCTGATATCCTCGAATTCACGAGAGAGAATACGCCGATTCGTGGCCAAGGCGAAGGCTTCGCGGGCGATGTTTCCCAGCACTCCATGTCCCCGCGTTATCGCCTCCCAGGACGCCCCCCCGTCATGCACGCGAAATCCGCCGTCCTTTCTCTCGATGGTCGCCACGAGGGTAAGGTCTCCATGAACAGGGATTTCTCCCCGCACCCGATCGGCATCCAGTTCCGTCCATTCCACTCCCGGAACAAGCTTCGCGATGGTTTTGCGCAAATCGTTCATGCTGGTTCCCCGTGGGCAGGCTTGAATCGGTGGCGGAATTCCATTCGAATCGATGAATGTCAAGTCTTGCCCGACTTCCGACGCCGTGGCGATGATCAACGATCAGCGGCCTTCCCGCGGTTGACGCGGACGACCGCCGCCGCATTTCGCTCAGGAACCTGGTCGCCATCTTCTTTCGACGTGCAATCCTCTGCTTTCCACTGGATGTCTCCTCCGCCCCCCAATGTGGGAGATGGGCCCCCGCGAAATCGACCGGGGCGCGGGACGCGCCCACGCTCCCCCTTCGGGGGAATCGTCCGACGGGACGCCCATCCGCCCCAACGGTTGAACGAATCACCGGATCCAACGGAAGGAGCCATCCTCATCGGCCATTCGACCACGACGCTCCGCTTTATCGAGTCCCGAGAAAACGTTCGTTCCGCTGGCGCTCCAGAGAAGCAGGAGGCAACCGCACCACCCGCGAGGCCGCGCGCTGCCCGCGTGGAACAGGTGAAGGTCAGGTGGTCGTCGCAGCGCGCGACACCGCGCGAGGTCGCGCGCGGGGGGCGGGCCGCGCGGCTCTACGCGGCGAATCCGGCCCGACAATTTCGATGATTCGGCGAAGGAACCGCGGTCAATCGGCTCCAAGGGACATCGAAAGCCCTGACCACAACTGAGCCGGGACCGGCGTTCCGCCCGCCTGGCGGGCGGTGGGGCGTGAAATCTCATGGATTTGAGATCCGCTATTCCAATTCTCGGTCTCCTTCATGCGCTGGCGCGCCCGGCGGGGCCGGGTCGGCGGGCGGGCGAAGAATCCGAGGCGCGGGACGGGAAGGCGGGAGGCTTTCCACCGCGCCGCCGGGACCGACGAACAGGATCGAGGTCAAGGCTGACTTTTTCTCGAACCCTTGAACCTCCGCCGGCGGTTGCATACACAACCGAATCGAAACAAGAGCATGGTGCGTCCGGGATGTTCGGGCGGAGCGGACTTGCGACCGCCGCGGTGGCGCCACGGGGAGTTTTGAGTCGGAGACCGGTTCATTGACGACCGTGCCGGGCAACCGCTGGTGGATACCGCGGCTGATCCCGCGGCGTGGAACCGAGCATCGTCGCGTTCTCGCGACGCCGCGCTTCCGCGTTGAATCCGCGCTGGGAGCTCCCGCCGCGAGTTCCCGTCCGCGACCCGCGGTTCGCGGCATGCCCAGGGAGAGAACGAGTTGACCGACTTGAAGCCACGACACGCATCGAAGGGACCGGGCGGCGGCGTGGTCGGCCACGGTCCCCGCCGCGCCCTCGTCGCCGGGGTCAGGTCCGCTGAAATCGAGGCCCTCGTCGACCGTGGGCCGTCGTCGGCCCGTCTTCGCAACACGATCGCGAAGGGAGCGTCGAAGAGCCTGCTTCCCTGCCGCACGGTCGGAGAGTACGTCGACGCGGGCGACCTCGCCCCGCTGTTGTTCAAGTCATCCCTGTGGTCCTTCGGAGTGGCGACCGCGCGGGAACTCGATTTTCTGGTGGACTCGTTTCTCCATGAAAGCGGCGTCGGAGCGACCGAGTGCGTGGGCCAAGGCGACGACTCGACCGCGGCACGGCCCGGGGACGACGAGCGGAAGGAGGAAATTTTGGCTTTGCTCGACGGAGTGACCTACGCCGACGCGCTGAAGGGAGGGACGCACCCGTCCCGCTTGGCGCGGGGAATCGAAAACCTGGGTCTTCTGCGGGAATCGATCGCCGATTTCTTCAGGCGCAAAAGGTCCGTTCACGCGCATCTCCTGGAACAGGAGAATTTCGGAGCGATGTCGTACATGGAGATAAAGGACATCATTCACACGCGGGCGATCGCGGAACTGGCCCGGAATTGCCCGGATCCGGAGGTTCTGCTCGATCAGTGCCTGATCATTTTCGAAACGGCGGATCACGAAAAACAGGAACTCGTCAAAAAAATCGACGAAATTGTTTCCTCGCTTCCCCCGGCGAACGCGGACCTTCAGGGACTTCTCGAATGGGGCTTGTCCCTCCTGATGGAGAGGAGGAGCGAAGTCATTCGGCGCCGGTACGCCCTCGATGGGAGAAAGACCGAGACCTTGGATGAAATAGCGGGAGGAGCTTCGGTATCCCGGGAAAGGATTCGTCAAATCGAGGAGGCGGGCATCAAAAAACTCGCCGCCTTGCTGGAATACACTCCGTTTCGAACCCTGTTGAGAATGCGGGCGGAGGAATTCTGGGAGAAACGGCGGGTTCCCCACATCCGGGACGCGGAAATACACGGGACGAGGAAGGATTTGCCCGCCCATATGCATCTCGCCCTCGATGTTTCGGGGTTGACGCCGAAGGAGTGGATGGCTGAGGCCGGCACGGCTTTGCGCAACGGCGTGGTTTCGAGTGGATTGAACTCGGCGAGGGTCGCGGAGCTTGGAGAGGAATTCCGGCGCATCGAAAGCGAGGGCGTTCTGCCGACCGCGCTTGGCAATTCGTACAAGAACGTGGATACCCGGACGATCGACGCCGCCGCCGCGTGCGTGGGGGAAGATCTGAGGCACTCCGACGGCTACCTCTTCCCGCGCAGGTCGGGGATCCGGGAGCGGCGGGGCGTGGATTTGCACAGGCTGCTGCGCGAATTCGACTGCGCGGCGCCGACATATAATCTTTTCGACGCGTACAAGGCGGAATACCCCGATGACCGGTGCGGACTTCCGGACATTTCCGTCGCGATGAAGAGACTGCCGAATTTGTTCATTCAAATTCAGGACAACCTCTGGTGCCCCCTGGGGTGCGGATTGAAGGGGTCCATTCCGCCACTGAGGGCCGAGCCGGCGGACGAACCTTCCTCCGCCAATCCGGGCACGGTCACGGACATGCTTTATCGTTGGCTGGAAAAGCGGAGGCCCACGCCCATGGGCGACCTCCACCGCCGGTCCAAGAGCATACTGACGGCCGGGCAGTCCACGAACAGCATTGCGCCGATACTCATGGACCGGGTCGACCTCTTTTCGCGCGTGCTGCCCGGCGTTTACGCGCTGCGGGAAAAAATTCCCGGCGACGGGCAGCTGCTCGACGGTCCCCTGCCCTACCTGCTCAACATGAAACAGGCCCGATCCTACGTTTACGGCCGGAGGGCGGGCGAACCTTGGGGAACCTTTCCCCTGTGGAATCCGGTGACGGAATACAGGCTTTGCAAATGGGCGAAATCCCGGGTGCCGAAGTCCATGTACCGCTCGTTGCTTTCCATCGCGTCGATCGACGATTGGCCCGTGGAGGACAAGGAGCGGGCGAACTGGATGAGGGCCAAGGAACGCGAAGGGCGTTTCGAGATCATCAAGCGGGAACCGCCGCGCGACCAGGATCGGATCCCCGAGCTCGACAGGGTGCTCGCCGCCTGCCTCTTGGCGGTCGAACGCGGCGCGCTGAACTGGATGAGCATAAACCGGGTGATGGGCAAGAGGCAGGACGCGGCCACGGGCGGGCGGGGCCTCCTCGCGTTCGCGGTCGTGTTGGGGTGCGTCCGAACGCCGGACGGGCCGGTCGAAGAGCAATTTTTTCTGCCGCACGCCGCCACGGGGACGGCCAGAAAATATGCGTCCCGCCTGTCGAAGGAGATGATGCGGACCGGGAAACTCGACTGGGACAGCGGGTTTGGACGGGATGTTCTCGCCAAAATAAGATCCGCCCCGCGGGAGGATCTGGGCTGGGTCTCCGAGGCGGGCATTTTGGATATGTTGGCGTAGGT
>JANQKA010000204.1 GCA_028281405.1 Hasllibacter sp.
TTTGATGATCTGTCCGAAACAATGGTGGCTTTCCGCCGCGACCGCAACACGCGATGCTTCCGGGGGCGGAATAACTCAATGCCTGATCCACCCCGCGTCTGAGCGTGGACCCACGGCCAACCCGCCCCGCGCGCGGCGCCGACGGTGGGTTGGCGCGTCCAGTGGTCCGCCACGAATTCGGGGACGTACGAGTGGGAGCGATTCGGTCGCAATCGGTTAAACGCCGCGGGCGCCTCCATTGGAGGCGTCCGCGGATTTCCTGGTTGGCCTGGGCAACGCCCGGATCAGCGCCGGTTTCTTCCGGGTCGCCGCGGGCGGAGACCCGCGAACACCCGGTGTCGTCACGACTTGGCGCGACGTGGACCGGCGCGCCTAGCCGCCCGGCGGGCTTGGATCGGGCTTCATCAGTCCGATCGCGGCTCCCGTCGGATCGGCCACGATGGCGATCCGGCCGACGCCCGGCACGTCGAAGCTGTCGCGGAGGACGGTGCCGTTGGCGGTCTTCGTCTTCGCCACTGCTTCGTCCACGTCATTCACGGCGAGATAGGGCATCCAGTTGGGCGGAATCTGGTCGCCGCCGGGGATGTCCGAAAGGCTCATGATGCCCGCGACCGGCTGGCCGCCTTTGCTCGCGACGGTGTAGTTCTCGCCGCTGGCCATCTTTTCCGTTTCGAGTTTCCATCCGCAGATCGACCCGTAATAGGCCTTCGCGGCCTCGACGTCGTTGGTCGAGAGTTCCGTCCAGTGGACGGTGCCTGCCACTTCGCTCATCGCCTTCTCCCATTTTGATGATTTGTCCGCGACTGTGGTGGCTTTCCGCCACCAACGCAACACGCGGCGCCTCCGGGGGCGGAACACCTCCGCGCCGGCGTCAACCCCGCGCGGGGCGTGGCGCCCACGGGGAGTTGGCTCGCAATCTCCCCGCGACGACAAACCCGAGTCGTCCGAGGGAAGTCGAAACGGCCCGGGTCGGTCGCGAATCACGGGCGCCGCCATAAAGGGCGCCCGCGCATTTCCACGCGTGCCGGGCCGCCGCTCGACCGGCATATACGCTTCCGCGTGAAACCGCGGACGCGGGTGGCGGATTCGCCCGTGCCGCCGCGAAAGTCATGACTTGGCCGGTTGGGCCGGACCCGTCAGGCCGGACCCGTCAGGCCGCTTGGCTCATCTCGGCGGGCGTCATCAGGCCGATGAACGCGCCCGTCGGATCGGTCACGATCGCGATCCGGCCCATGCCCGGAATGTCGAAGCAATCCCGGATGATGGAGCCTCCGGCGGCCTTCGTCTCCGCCACCGCGTCGTCCACGTCCTTCACGACGAGATAGCTCAGCCAGAAGGGAGGCATCTTGTCGCCGCCGGGAAAGTCCGACCGGCTCATGATGCCGGCGACTGGCTTGCCGCCCACGCGCGCCATGACGTAGTCCTCGCCGCCGGGCATCCGCATGGAATCGTACTCCCAGCCGCAGATTGACTCGAAGTATGCCTTCGCGGCCTCGACGTCGGTCGTCAGGAGTTCCCTCCAGTTGATGGTGCCGTCCTCATTGCTCATCGCGTCCTCCTGTTTTTATCACTCGCGCACGTTTATCGCGGCTTTCCGCCGCCGCCGCAACATGCGATGCTCCCGGCGAGCGGGAGACCTCCATGCCGATCAAAGCCTGCGTGTTCGACGCCTACGGAACCCTATTCGACGTGGCCGCCGCGGCCCGCGAAGCCGCCTCCGAGCCCGGCCGCGAAGCATTCGCGGAGCGGTGGCCGCGGATCGCCGCCGATTGGCGGTCGAAGCAACTCCAGTACACGTGGCTGCGCGCGGTGGCCGGAGCCCACGCGGATTTCTGGGAGGTTACCCGGAACGGACTCGACTGGGCGCTGGACAACGCGGGTCTTTCCGGCGACGCCGACCTCGTGGAGCGCCTGCTCGCGCTCTATTGGGAATTGTCCGCCTATCCGGAGGTGCCCCCGACCCTGTCGCGGCTGAAGTCCGCGGGCCACTCGACGGCGATCCTGTCC
>JANQKA010000273.1 GCA_028281405.1 Hasllibacter sp.
CAGATTGATGCGGGTCTGACGTGGAGATAGACCGGCATGCTCATCCAGTCATTTTTGCTTGGACGTGTGGTGATGAATCTCGGATGTTGTTGGCACTCAACCTATGCCGATGCCAACAGCTCACTCTCGGGGCATGACGGTTCGTGTGGACAGTTCGTGCCCGATTTGACTCCGGCACGGTTCGCCGTCACCGTCGCAACGTGTCCATCGCCGAGAATCACCCACTTTTTTTTGCGACGCCTAGGCAAATTCTTGGAAGCACCTGTAAATTAAGGATGTAGAGCGAGGTACCGCCGCATTGCCATGGTTGAAATTGGCCCGCGAAATCTAATATGTCAGCAGGAAACGAGGAGGAGAAGTTCGATGAACAGGCGCGAAGTCGTGCTGGCGGCGCTCGCCGCCGGGGGCGAGGATACCGGATACTCTCCGGTCCACGTTCAGAAGATGTTCTTCCTGATCGACCGCGAGGCCGAAGATTTGGACGGGAGGCCTTTCTTCAGCATTTCGCCGGACGACTACAGCCCCTTCAACCGTGCCGTGTACGAGGTTCTGGACGGCTTGGAGGACGAAGGCTTGGTCGCGATGCGGAAGACGAAGAGTAATCGGGAATACCTCCTGACAGACGAAGGCCACAGGATTGGAACTGCGGAATTGAACAAATTGCCTGAGCAGACAGCGAAATTTTTTCGGGAACTGACCGAGTGGGTGAGGGGGCTCAGCTTTCGCCAACTGGTGTCGCCGATATACAACAAATATCCCGACATGGAGGAAAAAAATGTGTTCCGCTCATGACGGTCATTGTCGCGTTCCATCTCTCAATGCTAGGGGGGAGTGGCTTCTTTGGGTTGACCACCAAACCCGGCGTGCTGACCGAAGCGCTCGACAAGCTGGTCGGTTTCGTGCCGCTCCCTGACCTAGTACACTGGCTGAAGGCGGTCAAAGACGTGTCGTTCGAAGCATTCAAAGCGGGCGAGGCGAATGACGCTGTTTGGCTGGAGGACAAACTCCTCGAGCTGATTCCCGAGATGAAGGTGGTGATACCCTCCAAACCCAGCCTCATGAAACGGAAGAACCGCGATGTCGAATTGTGGAAATTGCGTCGCTTGGTTGAGAATTTCACCGGGAAAGTTAAGAAAAAATGGCGGAATCGTGACGAGATTCGACAAGAACAGCAGCAGCTGCGCGTCCCGCTGGCACTTCGTGAGGATGCTGGAAACACTGAAATGTTGTCCACAGGTTCTAAATATGGGAGCATGTCAATTCTAATGGACAGGATCGGTGTTTTAACCCAAGAAGGTTGGTCAATGCCTGCGTATCATGACCGCGACGGCGGCGAGCCCGAGTCTGGACCGCACACCAGCATTGATTATGCCGCTGTGCGCTCACGCCTTCGGCGGTGGACTAGATATCGAACGTCAATCGAGTATTACGCTGCGTGGATTCGAAATTTGCTGGCGGTTTCGAAAAAAATCCAAGCGAATCCCGGTTCCCTGGTTGCTCACTGTGCCCGTTCGCGGTTTGTGGAACTCATGAGAGTGCCGAGCCGTCATAAACAAGATACAGCGCGCGGATTGGAACGAGAAGCGCCGCGAGTGAGGATACCAGACGCGTCATTCGGATTTGATTCGGGGGAAGGAAGAATTCCCGTGCCTCGACCTTGCCATCGACGGGCAGATTGCGAGATATCTGTTCGGTTCGGCTTGGCGTTGGTGCTTCGTCTGGCGTTTGAACGAACGTCGGCGTTAATGTCGAATTCAATTCATTGGGTCTGCGGGAACCAGTCGAAACCAGGATTTTCCGCGCCTCCTCGCTACTCACTTGAACCGCGGACAAGAAGGTTGCCAAGGGACAGCGTCTCCAGATTGAATCATTTGTGGAAAGTCGGTGAATCCCGTAACGGAGTCAGGGAGCGCAGATCGAATATTGTGTTTGGCTTGGTCGAGAAACGTCCAGGGCGCGGGGGCCGCTTCAGTTGTCTCGGTGTATCGAGGGAAATTTCTCTGCCGTGCGTCTCCGAAGTCTCGGATAGCAATCGACAATTCCAATTCCGGTCGGCGAGGGCGCATTCGCCGGTTGAATTGGGTGATTGCGCAGAGATCTCTATTTTCGGTGATGGGTTGGAGAACGCCGAGTGGAGGGCGCATCTCCAAGCGCTGGAGACTGAATGGTCATCCCGTTGCGAATCACGGTGCGGGAATGAAAAAAATGGATCAGGAAGGGCGTCATGGGCGCCGGCGAATTCACGGGATTTGGATGAGGAAACCTTTCTCGGGACAGCAGAATCCCCGTCATCGGACTTTGGGCAAACAACAAATAGTGACGCTGATGGTCATTCGTCTAGCCTTGGCATTTGCAGCCTTATTTCGCCTGATCGAAGATGCCACTGTCTCAATGGATCAATAATTCACAATCACAAATGTGGGAGATACCAATGATATGGGACTTGGCATTCATCTTCGAGGCGATTGTTTCAATGGGCCACCCGGTGTGTGGATCCATTTGCAAATATATCGCGTCTGACTTCAAGGAGAAGCCAACGGAAACATTGCGGAATTTGTCGTTGGTGGGCGCATTATTCGTGGCGATCGTGGGAATTTGGCTTGCAGTGTGGCGAAACAAATCCGCCGACAAGCAATTGAAAGAATTTACAAGGCAAATCGAAAAATCCGAGAGTGGACACAATAATGAAAGATTTCTGAAGGCTGCTGAAATGTTGGGTAGCAAAGAACTGTTCACTCGTATAGGGGGAGTTTCAGCATTGGTGAGATTAGCCCGGGAATTTCCAGAAAAGTATCATGTGGAGGTCACGGATCTGCTATGCGAATTTATCCGGAATTCAGGATTGTCTAGGAAAAAGAGGGAAGCCTCTCTCCCTTGCCCACGTGATGTGGAGTATGCTATGCAGGCATTGGGCCATCGCAGAGATAGTTTATTCGACGAAGGCGCAATTCATGTCGAAAAAGACTATTCACTTGAATTGGAAAAGTTCAATCTTAAAGAATTGAAATTATCCAATGTGGATTTTTCTTCGTACGATGAAAACGAAAACTATTTTGCATATGGAGGTCTTGAGTATGCAGTGATTGAAAATTCAAAATTCAAGCGCGTGACTTTTGAAAACGTATTTTTATCCCATGCGAGCATTGTGATTTCAAATTTTTTTAAGGCCATGATTGTGAGATCGGATCTTACGGATGTGACTATTTCTGGGTCATATTTGTCACGCGCCATCTTTTCTGATGTAAATTTTACAAATGCAACAATAAAACAATACGATTATAGGGATACAATCTATTATGATAGGGAGAGGAAAACAAAATTATCGCGCTCATATATTTTCAGTTCAAATTTCACAAGGGCGCGAATCGAAAACGTGGAATTGAATAAAGCACTTATTGTTGATTCGAAATTCACCTGTGCAAAAATTTCAAATTCGAATTTTGAGGGGGCAATTCTCAGAGAAGTGGATTTTACCAAGGCGGAATTAATCGACTCGAATCTACGGGGGACAACTTTGAAGAATGTGGATTTCTCTGAGGCGAAGCTGAACAACACGAACGTAGAAGGCGTGAATTTCAACGGAGCGAAATTTAGAGGAGCGATCCTCACCTACATTGATTTTTCGGGCGCGAATTTGGCTGGTGTGGATCTGAAAGGCGCAACTCTGGCTGGGTCACAACTAAAAGACGCGATCGGGCTTTCGCAGGATATGTTGAAAGAGGCAGAGCCCACGGCTCCACCTGAATCCCTTCCGGAAGGTCTCATTTGGCCGTTTAATATTCCATAACTGTTTGGTGTCGGCGGTTCGCTACGCCTCACGAGGGCGTCCGCGCGCGGGGATTTCCTTGAGCAGTCCGCCGACCCCCATCGCCGCGATGTCGGCGTCGCCGACCTCCAGGCCGCAGGCCACCCGGGAGAGGACGAAGTCCGCTCCGTTCAACGCCGGGGACCGGGCGCAGCCGGGCAACCCGATCACAGCGCTGGATCCAAGGGATCCCAAGAACAACAGGTTGCCGGGATCCACCGGCATGCCGAAGCGCGTGACGGCGCCGCCCGCGGCGCGGACACCTTCGGGGGCGACATCGTGAAGATCGGACGTGGCGGACGCCGTCAGGATCAGCCTCAGATCGCTCGAGCGCCCCGAGAGCGCGCCAGCGATGGCTCCGGGTTCGTGGGGCACGGCCGTGACGGCCTCGAGACTCATGCCCAAGGCTTCGATCCTGGCGCGGATCGCGGCGATGCCCTTGGCGTCGTCGGGAGCGGCGGGAGTGCGGGTGACAACGAGATCGGCGGACCGCAACGACACCGGAATCACGGATATTGCTCCGCGCGCCGCCTCGCCGGCGTCGTCAACGGTCGCGGTCGGTACGCCGTAGGCGATGATTTTCACGGTTCCGACGAGAGCGCCGGGGCGGGTTTGCGTGAACGGTGCGGGGCTGGCGAAAGTGATGGAGGGGTCCACGCGGTTCAAAGCGTCGATGGCGGAAGCGTCAAGCCGGACGACACCGTTCGCAGTCGCGTGCAGGTTGACCCGCCCGGTGGAGGCGCGACCTATTGATATGCGGGCGGCGTCCACGTCGGGCACGAGCGCGGCGGCGATACGAGCCGCGGCCGCGTCCTCGTCGAGGTCGTCCGGATCCAGCCTCGAGACGGTGACATCGGTGATCCCGGCCGCCGAAAGGCGTTCGATATCTCCGGCCGCGAGGACGCTGCCCTTGCGGATGCGGCCTCCGTCCACCGCGGCCGAATGGGCCAGGATCGCCCCGGCCGCCTCGCTCAACGGAACCGGGCCGAATCTCATTTGCCGCGCAGCCGCGCCGTGACTTCCGCCATGACGGATATCGCTATCTCCGACGGGGTGGCCGCGCCGATGTCGAGCCCGACGGGGGCGTGGATGCGGGCGATTTCATCTTCGGCGAACCCCTCCGCGGTCAGACGCTCCACGCGCTTGCCGTGTGTTCGTTTTGAACCGAGGCAGCCGAGGTAGAACACTTCGGAACGGAGCGCGCGCCCGATGGCGGGATCGTCGAGCTTGGGATCGTGGGTCAATGTGACCACCGCCGTCCGGTGATCGATGCCCACCACATCGAGCGCGGCGTCCGGCCAGTCGTCGAGAATGCGCTCGCCGGGAAACCTGTTCGCGGACCCGAAGGTGGCGCGGGGGTCGACGAGCGTCGGGTCGTAGCCGGCCAGACGGGCCATGGCGACGAGCGGCTGGGCGATGTGGACCGCGCCGACCACGATCATCTTGAGCGGAGGGTTGTGGATGCCGACGAACCAGTCGTCCTCGACGCCCGACCTGTCCGAAAGAAACCGGGACGCGGTGTCGATCGGGGCTATTGCGCCGCGGCGGACGAGTTTGCGCTCGGCGTCCCCGAGTTTGGCGAGGTAGGCGACGGCGTCGCGATCGCTGCGGGCCTTGACCAGATCGGCCAGCATGTCCTCGGGAATGACGGAACCGACGGGATCGACGAGAACGCGGATCGTGCCGCCGCAGGCGAGGCCCACCGCGAAGGCTTCATCGTCGGAAACGCCGAACGTGAGCAGGCGTGGCTCGCCTATCTCCAAGGCTTCGGCCGCCTCGACGATCACCGCGCCCTCGACGCAGCCCCCGGACACCGAGCCTTGGATTTCCCCGTCGCCCGATACCGCGAGCTGGGAGCCGACGCGCCGGGGGGCCGACCCCCATGTCTCCACGACGGTGGCGAGGGCCGCCTTCTTGCCGGACCTGTGCCAATCGAGCGCGGTTTCGGGAATTTCATCGAGTGCTGTCGTCATTCTTCGAGGGTAGTCCGTCGCTGCCCGCTCCGCAAGCGCCCTCGCCCTCGGTTTGCGCGGGGCGTCGGCGGGGCGGGCTCCGGTCCGGCGGGACACGTCGCCGCGCTGGTCGATTCGAGGAACCAACGAGTCGGGAGATTGCCCGGCGCATTTGTCGCCGTATTGAACCGCCAACCTCTCATCCGCCTTCCGCCAAGCCATCCGCCGAGCGGAGCGGGTGACCTCAATCCGGGCAACCGCGCGCCTCCGCCGGGAGGAGGTGGCGGAACGCGGACTGAGCGGATGGATTCCGGAGTTGGTTTCCGGACATGGAAGAGGGACGGGCGGCCTGGAAACCTCGACGCTCCGCGTGTCATCGGAATCGATCCTACGGATCTTCGCTGATGGGCGGGGCCGTAAGCGCGCCGCCACGGGACGGCTTCGCTCCACTCCGCGGAAGCTCCGTTCCCTTCAATGAAGGCGCGGGACGGGGCATTTGGATCCTGTTTCGCGATCCGTCGATTCCTCCACGTGACCGCGAGATTCCGTTTGCCGGCCCGCGGGATGCCGGATTCATTGAATTCGATCCGATGTGGCCGAAGCCTCAGTTTGGCCGCCGCGGAACAGGACAAGGGAATGATTCCGTCCGCCGAACTTGGAAATCCCGTGGAAATCCCGCTCGTTGACTTCGCAATTCCGAGCGCTTGGGCGACATCGCCCGCCTGCGGTTCTCCCGCCGGAACAGTGGTGGAAAAATCGGATCCGCGGGAGATTCCGCTCCGCTGAAATTTGTTCCGCCATCGATGTGCCGTTGAGTCCGAATGCGCGGGACGCTTTGGCCACGACATGGCATTGTCAGTGGAAAAAGGATTGATCCCTTCGCCCGGTTGCCGTCCAAAGCCCGCCCCAGTGGAACGCGCCGGACGAAGGGTCGGCCGCGCTCGACTCCTCTCACGAATCAATCTCCATTGTGGAGTGGTGGCATGACGGATATTCATCCGAAGGAAGCGCGCTGCGTGAGCCGAAGGTGCGAGTCCGAATTCAACCGAATCGCCCAAACCGTTGAACACCGATGCATGATGCTCGGTTTTGTCCCCTGTCCCGAAGAGATTCCGGCGTGGATCGCCCTACGGTCGACGCTTAGGCGCGCTCGTCGTTCCAATGCGAGTTCGCCTCGGCCAGATCCGTGGCCGATTGGTTCGTCGAGAACGGGAGGTGGCCGGATGGCGTCGAACTCCGGGATTGGTTGGCACGGGATGCGGCGGAAAAAGTTGCCGCGATGAGCGAACACCTCATGCGCCCGGCGGGGGACTTTATTTCAGCCGGGGAGGGGACGCTCCAAGGATTGATCGACAGGGTGATGGCGTCGACCAATCCGGGGTCGGATGAGGACGCGGCCTTGGAAATCTGCGGAATTTTCCCGAAGCGCGTGAATTGGGAGCCGCGCGACAGGGATAACCTGGAGCCCGTCACGGAAATCGATCTCCAGATGATCGACGACCACATCGGAGAATATTCCCATTGGGCCCCGTTTGAAACGTCGAAATCGCCTGGAACGGGGCTGGTGGACATAAAGGCGCTGCTCAGAACATTCATGCGCGCCATATGGCTGACCGGCATGCGTCCGGTGGATGTGTTCGACTGCGGGGTTTGCGTGGGCGATCCGACCAGTGAATGCGGTCCGAACGAAATCCGGGAAATCCGGAAGATCCCACTTCGCGACGTCCAATTGGGAATACTGAGAGCGTTCGACACTCATCACCCGATCCGGACGGGAGGGGTGCTCACCGGGATGATGGGGAGCATCGGGCGGGAGACCGGAGTCCCTCCCGTCCTTGTGATCAGAAACGCGAAACCGAGGCATGCGAACCCGGATTTGAAGAGGACGCACCTGGCGCGGATTCTCGACGGCATCGACGGGTCGGATATGAATATTCTTTGTCTGGCCTCCCGTCTGCGCGGGATTGAAATACCCGAATGTCGCCGAATCCACATCTCGGTGAAATTGACGAATCACCTGAAAAAATCGCGAAGGAGGTTCTGCCTTGGAGAACGGACGAATTGAACCTCCACGCCCTCCGGCATGATTTCGCGACGCGCGCGAGACGGAGATTTCACCTCTGGGAGGTCGCGGCCTTGATGGGGCACACCGGCAGGCGAATGCCGTTCGCGTGTGGCAAGCGGCGCACGCGGAGGCGGAGCGGTTCCGGGTCCGGCGGCGTTTGGATGCCGGGTCGCGACCCGGGACTCGCCGCGGAGATTCGCGATACGTGGGATGCGCGTATGGTGAGGTCTGACCGGATCGAAGCGCGCGGGGAGCGAATGGACGCCGACCCGGGGCGAGCGCTCAACGGTCCCGGCGTGTCCGTGGCATGACGACTCCGCGAGGCGGGGAGCGCAGGATGAAATCGGAGACCCCCGGTGGTCGCGGAGGACCGACGGCCCGCGCGTTGACCGCGGGCACTGGAATGTATGGCTCTTGCGGAAGGGGGACCGCTCCCCACACATCCTCGGTCGGGCGATCTGGCACGGATGGTCCACGCGGACGGGGGAACCTCCCGCCATGCCACGCGGACACGGCCTCCTGGCGACATCGCTCCTCATGGGGCCGGGGCGCCTTCTCCCAGACCGTGGCGGCCCCGCCCGGGCGGCATGAAATCTTCGTCCGCCCGCGATCGCCCTGAATGCGGGCGGGAGGATTCGCATGCGTCATCATTCGGTGCCGTCCGGGTTTTCTCCGCGAAATGGTTGGCTTGACAGCCGCCGCGGAATCTCGTTCCTACACCGGCATGGAAAAGCTCAGGACGCCGGATCGGCGATTCGCCGACCTGCCCGGTTGGGACCACGAGACGCGGTATGTCGAAGACCTGCCCGGATACGAGGGTCTGCGGGTGGCCTATGTGGACAGCTCCTCCTCGACCGGGGGGACGGTGTTCCTGTGTCTGCACGGCCAACCGACGTGGGGGTACCTCTATCGCCGGATGATTCCGGTCCTCGCCGAAGCGGGGAGGGTCGTGGTTCCGGACCTGATCGGGTTCGGCCGTTCGGACAAGCCGGTGGACGAAGGGAACTACACTTTCGAAATGCACCGGACGATGCTGCTGAAATTCGTCGAGCGGCTTGATCTGCGGAACATCACGCTGGTGATGCAGGATTGGGGCGGCATTCTCGGGCTGACCCTGCCCATGGCGCTGGAGGACCGGGTGCGGCGGCTTCTGATCATGAACACGGCGTTGCCGGTGGGCGGGGCGCCGGGCGAGGGCTTCATCCAGTGGCGCGATTATTGCCGCTCGAAGCCCGATTTCGACATCGCGAAGCTGATGATCCGGGGATGTCCGCATCTGACGGAGCCGGAGGCGGCCGCCTACGCCGCGCCGTTTCCCGACGAACGCCACCGCGCCGGCGTCAGGCGGTTTCCGGAGATGGTGATGATCGCCCCCGGCATGGAGGGCGTCGACACCGCCCGCCGGGCGCGGCGGTTTCTCGCCGAAGATTGGAACGGCGCGAGCTTCATGGCGGTCGGGCGGCGGGATCCCGTCCTTGGCGAATCGGTGATGGAGGAATTGCGGCGGACGATCAGGGGATGCCCGGAGCCGATGATGCTGCCGGACGCGGGCCATTTCGTGCAGGAATGGGGAGAGGATGTGGCCCGGTCGGTCTTGGAGTGGTGGGGGGAGTGAGGTGGACGCGGCTCGATGGAGATTTCGGAATGCCCGGGGAGTCGGATGTTTGCGATGTGCGTTCAGCGTTCGTTGTCGGGAAAGGAGCGGGTCATGAATCCCGAATTTTTTCAGGAATTCGTCTCCGGAGCGCAAAGTGCGTGTGTCGATCAACGGAAAGGCGAAAATGATGTTGGGAGTCGTGGAGACCGGTGGACGCGACGTTCACGATCTTGGGATCATCGCCGAATCTCGCGACCGGAATGGGTGGATCGAAGATGCCCGGGCAGGTTATCATAAACGCCGAGGCGGTGTCGTGGATGAGGAAGCAGCCTTCATCCATGTATGACCTCGTCATCGCCGACCCTCCGTACAACGTGGGGAAAAACTACGGCGCGACCGTCGACAGCGTCGACAATCGCGGGTACATGAAGTTTCTCGACGAGTGGACCCTGGAAGCGTCCCGGCTGCTTAAGCCGCACGGAACCCTTTATGCCTTCATGGGCTTCAGGTTCATCTCGTCCCTGTACGACATTTTGGAGAAGGACCGCGGGCTCTTCTTCAACTCCTGGATTTGCTGGCACTACACCCAGGGCCAGGGGAGAAGGCGGGGATTTTCGACGAGGCACGACGACATTTTTATGTTCACGAAGCATCCGAAAAAATACACTTTCAATCTCGACGACGTCAAGGTGCCGCAGAAATATTACCGTGGCGTCAACAACATGCGCGGAGCAAATCCCGGAGACGTGTGGGAATTTTCGCATGTTCACTTCTGCCAGAAAAACAGACAGGCGCATCCGACCCAAAAGCCTGAGAGCCTGATCGAAAGGATGGTTCTGGCCTCGTCCCACGAAGGCGGCAACGTCCTCGACCCGTTTTCCGGAAGCGGCACGACTCTTCGCGTCTGCCAACAGGTTTCACGCGGTTGCACTGGAGTGGAAATCAATCCGGACTATGTGAAAATGACCAGGGAGCGGCTGCGCCGGCCTTTCCGCGGATTCGATGGCGTTGATCCGAGGATGAAGCGTGTCCCGCTTGATTTGAATGATCCGGCGGTGAGATCGGAATACACGGAAGATCACAAGCGCTGGTTTTTGAAAAACCACGAATCCGACATGGCGGGTTTCGAGAAGGAGATGCTTCGCCAATACGGACCATTCACACGAAGGAAATCCGGGAAGTCTACCGCGCCGAAGCCGCGGAACGCGGACCTGTTCACAAAATAGATGGCACCGGGCCGTCAAATCGTTCCCGCCCGCCCGTCGGCGGACCGCGCCGTTGCGTCGCATGGAATTGTACCGTCCCCCGCGGGGGAATGCCGCGGTTTTCAAGCGCCCGGAGGCGGACTTTCGGGCGGCGCGGAAACGGCCCCCGTCCATTCGGGTGCGGCGTGGCGGAAGAACATTCGGGACGGATGGTCCCGGCGTCGCGGTCGTAGACCGGACGGACGCCGGGTGGCGGGGAAGATTGGGTGCCCTTTTTGTGGATGGCTGGGAAAAGTCGGGGCCGCGGACAGGAATAGCCCGATCGTCGCCGGCGGATAAAACGGACGTACCGTCCCGGCCGTGGACCATCGGATAATGGGAGGAAAAGCGGAGGGAGATGGGATTTCCGGATTGATCCCTGTCTCGGAGCTTCCGGACCCGGGCGCGGGGAAAGTCCGGCGCGAATCCGTTCAATTTCCGTCCCGGTTTTCGGTTCGGGGCTCCCCGCGTCCGGGAAGTTAATTGCGCCTGCTCCCGCCAATGGCTAGGCGCCCCGCATGCCGAGATACGCCCTCAAGATCGAATATGACGGATCGCCGTTCGCCGGATGGCAGGCCCAAAAGGATTTGCCGTCGGTTCAGGGAACCGTGGAGACCGCGCTGTCGCGCGTCGAACCGGACTTCCCGCGGGTCGCGGCGGCGGGGCGGACCGATGCCGGAGTCCACGCGCTGGGGCAGGTGGCCCATTGCGATTTGTCCAAGGATTGGGATCCGTTCCGCCTATCCGAGGCGCTGAATTTCCATCTCAAGCCGGCCCCCGTCGCCATCGTTGCCTGCGCCCGGACGGACGGAGATTTCCACGCCCGGTTTTCCGCTGAACGGCGGCGGTACCTGTTTAGGCTGCTGTCCCGCCGCGCGCCGGAGGTGCATGACCGGGGACTGGTCTGGCGGGTGCCGCACACCCTCGACCTCGGACTCATGCGGGAAGCGGCGCGGCACCTGATCGGGCGGCACGACTTCACGACGTTCAGATCGTCGGAATGCCAAGCGGCCTCGCCGGTCAAAACGCTGGGTCGACTCGATATCGAGGAGGCCGCGTCGCCCGGCGGGCGGGAGTTCCGCTTTCATGTCGAGGCGCGTTCGTTTCTTCACAACCAGATCAGGAGTTTCGTCGGCACGCTGGAGCGCGTCGGGGCCGGAGGGTGGCCGGCGCTCCGCGTGAAGGAGGCGCTGGAGGCGCGGGACCGGGCCGCCTGCGGGCCCGTCTGCCCCCCGGAGGGATTGTACTTCGTCGCGGTCGACTATCCGGTGGACCCGTTCGCCTGATCCGGCCGGGTCGTGGTCCGCTCCGGGCGAGCGTCGCCACGGCGGGTGCCCGCCCCGCCCGGAACGGCGCGTCCTCGCCCGTTGTCCGATGCCGCGGAAGCGCGGGTGTCCATGGATAATCGTCCCGGATGACTTGACCACTTCCCGGTCTCCTTCACGCGGCGGCGCGGCACTTGGAACCGGGTTCTCCCGCGGGCCGGCCAGGGCGGGTTGTCCGCGCGGGTTTCCCTCCCGGGATCCACATGACGGATGTGACCGCTTCGGGTTTCGGTTTCAAAATCGGGTGTCCACCCGATCTCCATTTCCGGAGGAAAGCGTCCCGGACGCGGGCGGGTTGGAATTCATTCAATCACGGAGAGGTCGTTATTCGCGCGCGCGACTCGAAGTGTGGCGGGGCGCGGGCAAACGAATCATTTGCGAATCACGTCGTCATTTGCGCGAGTGCCGCGAAGTGTGGCCAAGTTCTCGGAGATTTCCTTCATCGAGGCGAGTCGCCATCACTCGCGCCCAGCGAAGCGGGGCGGGCCAAAACGGGTCTTCGGGTAATCGCGTCGCCATTCGAGCCCCGCAGCGTAGTGGTGAGTTATACGCGGTTCTCGACCGGTCATCGCGGCGTCCGGGAAGCTCCGTTTCCGGGCGGAGCATGCCCGATTCGTTCCATCGCCGCCATGAGACGCGCTTTTTCGCCCGAATCGTCGGGCCGGGCGATCGCCTCCGCCAGCGCCTCCAGCGAGGCGACGCTGTGACCAGCGCGGAAACTGTCGACCCGGGGCAGCATCGCCCGGACGCCGGCCGCCTTCGGCAGGAACCCGTCGAAGCGCAGCAGCGGGTTCAGCCAGATCAGCCGCCGGGACGACAGGCGCAGACGGTCCATCTCGCGGGCGAGGTCGTCCGGGTCGCCCCGGTCGAGCCCGTCGCTGATCAAAAGCACCACCGCTCCTTGGCTGAGAACGCGGCGCGACCAGTCCCGATTGAAGGCGCGCAGGCATTCGCCGATGCGCGTGCCGCCCTCCCAGTCCCGCGCTTCCTCCCCGGCCGCGGCGAGCGCGGCGTCGACGTCGCGCCGCCGCAGGTGGCGCGTGATGTTCGTCAGACGGGTGCCGAAAGTGAAGGCGTGCACGCGCGCCCAACCGTCGCCCTGGTTGTTGGACACCGTGTGCAGGAAGTGGAGGACGGCGCGCGAATAGTCCGACATCGACCCGGAGATGTCGCACAACGCGACGAGGTTCGGCCAACGGAAGCGGCGCTCCCTGAGCGCGGGCGCGCGAAACTCGCCGCCCCGGCGCGCCGCGTCCCTGAAGGTGCGCCGCCAGTCCGGCAGCCGACCGGAGCCGGTCGGGCGCGTCCGGCGGGAGACGATCGGCTTCACCGGAAGACGGAGCTTCGACAGCATCGAGCGGGCGGCGGCCATCTCGGCGGTGGACATCTGCTCGAAGCCGAGCGTTCTCAGCTTTTCCTCGGAGGATAAAATCGATGCGTTCGCAGATGAATCCGCATTTTATTTTCAACGCACTGAATTCTGTGAATAGTTTTATTGCGGTAAACGATTCGCATTTCGCT
>JANQKA010000296.1 GCA_028281405.1 Hasllibacter sp.
GATCCGCATACCGGTCCACATGATCGAGACGATCAACAAGATCGTGCGCACCGGCCGTCAGATGCTGCACGAGATCGGGCGCGAGGCGACGCCGGAGGAGTTGTCCGAGAAACTGCAGATCCCGATCGACAAGATCCGGAAGGTGATGAAGATCGCGAAGGAGCCGATTTCACTCGAATCGCCGATCGGGGACGAGGAGGATTCGCAACTGGGCGACTTCATCGAGGACAAGAACGCGATTTTGCCGTTGGACAGCGCGGTTCAGGGGAATCTGAAGGACACGACGACGCGGGTTCTGTCGAGCCTGACACCCCGCGAGGAGCGCGTGTTGCGGATGCGTTTCGGAATCGGGATGAACACCGACCACACGCTCGAGGAGGTTGGCCAGCAGTTCAACGTCACGCGCGAGCGGATCCGCCAGATCGAGGCGAAGGCGCTCCGGAAGCTGAAGAATCCGGGCAGGAGCAGGAGGTTGCGGTCGTTTCTTGACCAATGAATTCGCCAACCGCCTTCAATGCCTTGCGAATGGGACAGGAAAAGATTGTCCTTGGGAAGGGGCATCTCGCGCCAACCGATGCCATGCCTACAGACGGTCATCGGCAGGTCGAGAGATCAATTTGACGCTCGATCACGCTTAGGGGGACTCCGAGCATCCGAGCCGCCCGAACCGGAGGAATCTCCCGATCCCTCAGCGCGCGCCAGACCAAATTTTCGTAACGCCGGGGTTGTTCCGCTTTCGTGAAATCATCGTCGCGGTTGATCGGCTCCGGCTCTTCGCGTCTCCAACCGCGGGCGTAGGTTCGGAACGCTTCGCCAACGATTGAATTTGATAGGATCCCGGTCTGGCGTAGGCGCACGAGCATGGCGGCGGCGGACACGCCGTAAACACGCTTTAGGCGCAATATCTCGGCTTGACCCGGCCCGGACGAATCCGCGCGGACTTCGTTCTCCAGATGCCCGCGCGGGATCAGGAACGCCCCCGCGAACCGATCCATCGCGGTCTCCTTGCTCGCCGCCTCATTTCCTTCCTCGATGATGATCCCGCGCGCGAGTTCGTGTGCCAAATTGAAGCGTCTGTGGTCGACACCGGTTCTCCGGGCCACCAAAATCACTTCGACCGGGATGGCGTCATTGAGTTCCGCACGGCACGTCATCCCGCCGATGCGCTCTGGAAGGTCTCCCTCGATGACCTTCACGCCGCGGGACTCCAGCAATCCGATCATGCTCGGGATCGGGCCGTTGCCAAGTCCCCACGCTCCTCGGACTGCCCGCGCCTTGGCCTCGATGGCTTCACCATCTTCCAAATTTTCCACGCGCAAATCCACAAAGGGATCTTCCGATGTAGGAATGTCAAATATGGTTTCGATGGCGAGGTAGTGTTCAAGTTTTCCGATTGCGATGAGTTCCGCTTCGGCGCGTTCCCGAACCGATGAAGTCGAATGCTTCCTCCATTCCGCGTTCACCAAAGCCTTTACACGGCGGCTCAGGAGGAATTCCATGGAAACGCCGAGAGCGCGGCTCAAACCTATCAGGATCGAATCGCCCGGCGGCCATTGTCCCGCTTCGAACCGACCGATCCCCCGCTCTGACACTCCTGGCGATTGTTTCGCCAGCTCACGCTTGGAAAGGCCCGCCGCCTTGCGGGCCAACTGGAGCCTCTGCCCGAACATGTCAGTTTTCCTGGAATTGATTTTATAGTGCGCCTGGATATGCGGTTCTCCACATGATTGCCATCCGACCCGGGGAAAGAATTTCCTCCACCAATGGAATCATGTGCCCCGAGTAACGGTGACAACTCGTTGAACAACGTCTTTGCCGTTAAGGTTCTGGGACCAATCCAAGATTTTGGCATGCATAGCTTCGGACCCCGCCCGTCGTCGATTCGTCGAGACGAGGGGCGACGAATGCGGGTGAGGGCCGTGAACTGACTTGGAGGTTGGAAAGGAACCGGTCGTCGCGGGAGTCATACCGGTTCAAAGGCTCCATCCGGTCGCGAAACGTCGGGCGCCGGCCGCCTCCGCCGTCCCGGATTCCCATGCTCATCATGACCAAGCTGGACGGGGCGCACTCCACATCGCCCGCGGAGGGAAGGTGCAGGCTTCTGTTGCCAGGTGCCTGCGAACCCCGCCGGCCGCTGCTGGGCGACCGGGCTTGGGTTTCGGCGATGCCGACCGCTTAGGCGGCCAGCGCCACCGGAGCACGATTGTCGTTGGCAATTATGCTTCGTGGACCGTTAACGGTGGTGCCTCACCGGGACAAAGCAACGCCTTTACACGCTCGTCGATCCTGTTTCGGCCCCATGGTCCCCCAACGAAGGAGCTTGGTGGAGCCGCCGGGTACCGCCCCCGGGTCCGATCCGCTTATTGCGCGCGCGTTTATGTCCATAGTCCCGAAGGACACCCTTCATCTAACGCCCGCCGGCGACATTGAGAAGGGGAGCCGCGAAATTTTTCTCGGGCAGAGGCAAACATCACCGAGGGCGGTTTCGGCCTTGAATTAAAGGAAAATCGGGACGCGATCCAGCGATGTGGGACGTTGGGGAGGGCGGATGGCCACCGCGAAATCCGGGGTCGAAGCGGCCCCCTCCAAGCCAGAAATTCCCACGGTTCGTGCGATGTTTTGGTCCGTTTGCGGACGATTCGCCCCTCGACCGCGAGGGAGGGAACCCTCGCCGAAGAGGGAAGCGCCGCCGGTTCCGACTATCCCCGCGACTGCGGGTGCGGGGGCACGTCGTCGCGGTTTACATTCAGTGCATGCTCGTCGGCTCCCCGAATCGAAGAGGCCGGCTGACGTGGGATGTAGGCCCGAAGGGGCTGTCCAAAGATGGTTCTCATCGCCGGGGGAGGAGGGCAAACCGGGTTTGCGGGAAATCCGCTCCACCGCGCCGGGTGTTAAATATCGGTGGCGCGCCACTCCGAAGCCGCCGTCGGAGCGGCCCTTCTCGCGTCAGCCCGGATTTCCCATGAAATTTCACGAAATCACTTCAAGAACGGAAACTATTCAAGTATAACAGGAGTCTAGAGTAGAAGCGATGACACTTAGATTTTCACCCATCGGGTGAAAATCACAAACCCACTTCGCAAGAAGT
>JANQKA010000324.1 GCA_028281405.1 Hasllibacter sp.
GCCTCCACGACGGCGCGCGCGTTCGCGGGCGTGGCGGGGAAGTCCCTCGTTGAGCGGTCCCCGCTCCCCGGCCCGAATCCGCGATTCGTCCGCGCGGACGAAGCCGTCGGAACGGAGCCCTTGGGCACGGGCCGCCGCCCGGACCGTCGTTCGACCCCGGTTGTCCAAAGGCGCGTCGACCGCGCCCTCCCAATAATCCCGCCGCCTCGGACGGCAGGCGAAGCGAAACCGACTCCGCGAACCGCCCAAGGCGCGTGAACCGAAGTGCGGCGTGACCGCGACCAATTCTTCCGTGGCCGGCGGCGCCCGGGCGCGGGGGCTGAACGGCCGGGGACCGGGCGCGCTTCGGCGGTTCGCGCGCCGTCGCCAGGAGCGGGGCGGCACGGCGCCGCTTCAGAGGAATTCGTCGACCCGGACGCCCGTTCCGGTCTCCGCCGATTTCTGGGCGGCCAGCCCGCAGGCCACCGCGACGGCCCCGTCGCGGGCGGTCACCTCGACCCGGCCGACCCCGCGCACCGCGTCGAGGAATTTCAGGTGCTGGTAGTACGTCGCGCCGTTGTGGTCGCCCGCCTCCAGAAGCTCCGGATCCACCGGAATGTCCATTTCCCGCTGCCCGGCCGGAAACCTCGGACTTTCCACCAGGCGCGGAACCGGCGGGGGACCGAGATCGCCGTTCCAGAACCGGGTCGGCCCCGGCACGAAGCATTCCAGTTTTCCGTCCGCGCCCACCGCGGAGATCTCCTCCTGATAGCGCGATCCCTCGGCGAACATGCACAAATCCAGTAGCCCGCGCGCGCCCGAGGCGAAGTCCACGATCACGAAAGCGTTGTCCAGGATATCGGGAACCTCGCCGCCGTAGCTTTCCCCGAGGTGGTTCACGTCCATTCCCGCGCTGGCCATCACCGCCGTCGGCTCGCTCCGCAACGCGTGGCGCATCAGGTCGAAGTGGTGGCAGCACTTCTCCACCAGCGTGCCTCCCGTGAACCGGTTGAATCGGTTCCAATCCCCGACCTTCCTCAGGAAGGGGAACCGGTGCTCCCGGATCGACAGCATCCGGATGCCGCCCGTGGCCCCGTCCACCCGTTCCAGGAATGCGGCGACCGGCGGCATGTAGCGGTACTCCATCGCCACCCAGAACGGGGCCGGCCAGTCCCCGGCGAGTCCGGCGATCCCCGGGCCGTCGCCGGGGTCGGTGTAGAGCGGCTTTTCGCAAAGCGTCGGGAGACCGGTCGCCTTCAACGCCTCCAATTGCGCGGCGTGCAGGTGATTCGGCGAGGCCACGACCAGCGCGTCAATCTCGGCAGCGGCGAACGCCTCCAGCGTGTCCACCCGCTTCGCCGCGGGGGCCAACTCCCCGGCCCGGTCCAGCATGGCCGGGTCCGGGTCGCACAGCACCGCCACCTCCGCTCCCTCCATCAGCGAGATGTTGCGGATGTGCTCGCGTCCCATCATCCCGCAACCGAGAATGCCGTATCCAACCGCCATCGCGTTCACCCCATCCCCGAAACGTGGACAGCGCGTCCCGGCGCGATGAAGGTGCGGGAGTATTCCGCAGGCGCGCCGTCCTGCGCCCACCCGGTCCGCTCGACGTGTATGGCGGGACCGGCGGGGAGCGGCGCGGCCCAGTCCGGCATTTCGGCGAGCGATATCCGATCCTCGATCCGGGCGATCCAGAATCCCAGCCGCTCGCGGTAGTGGAGATAGAGGGATTGCGACACTTCGGCGGGCGTTATCCGCTCCGCCCTCGCCCCGTCGAGCCAGATTTCCTCGGCGGCCACGGCCCGGCCGTCCAGCCGCCTGATCCGCCTGAACCGCCACGCCGGCGCCGCCGTCCCGAACGCGGCTTCCCGTGGCCCGTCCAGCAGTTCCAGCGAAAGCAAATCGGCGGTCGGACGCCCCCCGCCCTCGGGCAGCCGGAGCCGGAAGAACTGCCAGACCGACGACGCGTCGGCGGTTCGGCGCACGTAATTGCCCGATCCCTGCCGCCGATCCAGAAGACCTTTCCGCTCCAATAACGCCAATGCCTTCCGCAGCGTGCCAACGGATTGCCCGAGCTCGGCGGCGAGATCCCGCTCCGGCGGCAGCCGCGCGCCGTCTGGCAACCTCCCCGAAGCGATGTCGCGGATCAGCATCTCGGCGGTCTCGACGTATAGCGGAAGGGTCGTCACGGATCACCGGAATCGAATTGATATACGATTGATGCACGCCAACGGGCGTGATAGGCAACCCCGGATATCCATCGCCCGGAGTCTATCCATGACCGTCGTTCCCGTCACATCCGCCGATCTCGACGGCGCCGAGGTCAGCTGGTTCTCGGCGCTCTGCTCCGACGACTACCGCCACCTCGGGGTTCCCGATGGAAATCTCCGCTCATCCTTCGAACACTGCCGCGACATCGTCCTGGAGGCCGAAAAACAGGGGTTCCGCAACATCCTGGCGCCGTCCTCCTACCAGGTGGGGCAGGACACGCTGTCCTTCGTCGCGGGCATGGCGCCGCTGACGGAACGCATCAATCTCCTCGCCGCGGTCCGTTGCGGGGAGATGCAGCCCATCATGCTCGCCCGGACCGTCGCCACGCTCGACCACATGCTCGAAGGCAGGCTGACGCTGAACATCATCTCCTCCGACTTCCCGGGCGAGAAGGCCGAGAGCGGTTTCCGGTACCGGCGCTCCCGCGAGGTCGTGGAGATTCTCAAGCAGGCGTGGACACGCGACGAAATCGATTACGAAGGGGAAATCTACAATTTCTCCGGCCTGACCACGGACCCGGCGCGCCCCTACCAGCATAATGGCGGCCCCCTTCTCTACTTCGGCGGCTACTCCCCGCCGGCCCTCGACCTCTGCGGGCGGCATTGCGACGTTTATCTGATGTGGCCCGAGCCCAAGGAGCGGATCGCGGAACGGATGCGGGCGGTGAACACCGTCGCCGAAGCCCACGGGCGGACGCTCGATTACGGTCTGCGCGTCCACATGGTCGTGCGCGACACGGAGGCCGAGGCGCGGGAGTACGCCGAAAGCCTCACCTCCAGGCTCGACGACGAATATGGCCGGTTGATCCGCGACCGCGCCCACGATTCAACCTCGCTCGGCGTCTCCCACCAGGCCCGCGCCCGGGAGCTCGCCGATCAATACGGCTATGTCGAACCCCACCTGTGGACGGGGGTGGGCCGCGCCCGGTCGGGCTGCGGCGCGGCGCTCGTGGGGTCGGTCGACCAGGTCCTCTCGGAGATCGAGGAATACCGGATGATGGGCGTGCGCGCCTTCATCTTCTCGGGCTACCCCCATATCGACGAATGCCGCCACTTCGGGGAAAAGGTCATGCCGGAGCTGATGACCGTCTCCCTGCCCCATGTATACGGGCGCGTGCCGGAAGGCGCGCCCGCGACGCCACTCGGAACAGGAGAACGACGCTGATGACCGGAATCGACCGCGTCCAAATCGCGCCCGACCTCACGTTTTCCCGGATCGTCTACGGAATGTGGCGGCTCGCGGACGACCCCGACACGTCCCCCGCCCGCGTCCGCGCCAAGATCGACGCCTGCCTCGAACGGGGCGTCACCACGGTCGATCAGGCCGACATCTACGGCGGATACGCGTCCGAGGAAATCTTCGGCGCCGCGCTGAAGGAGAACCCGGGACTCCGCGGCGAACTGGAGATCGTGACCAAGTGCGGCATCCTCGTCGACGCCGGCCGCCACGCCGGCAAGGTCCGGGTCAAACATTACGACACCACCCGCGCCCATATCGAAGCCTCCGTCGACGCTTCCCTCTCCGCGATGGGAACCGACCGGATCGACCTTCTGCTGATCCACCGCCCCGACCCGATGATGGACCACCTTGAGACGGGCCGCGCGCTCGACGACCTCGTGGAGTCGGGCAAGGTCCGCGCGGTGGGCGCGTCCAATTTCCGCCCGTGGGACTGGGATCTTCTGCGGTCGGCCATGCGGACCCCGCTCGCCACCAACCAGATCGAGCTCTCGCTTCTCCGCCACGAGCCGTTCGTCAACGGCGACGTCGCCGCGCACCAAAGCCGGGGCGAGCCGATCATGGCGTGGTCCCCGCTCGGCGGGGGAGCGATGTTCGCCGGGGCCGGCGATGCTCCGGGAAAGGTTTTGAACGAAGTCGCCCTGGAAATGAACGCCGAGCCCGGCGCGGTGGCCGTCGCGTGGCTACTGCGCCATCCGGCCAACATCCTCCCGGTCATCGGAACCAACACACCCGACCGCGTCCGCGCGCTGTCGCGGGCATCGGAGTTGAAGATGGACCGCCAGACCTGGTTCCGGCTCTACGAGGCCGCGCTCGGCCGCGAGGTCGCCTGAGGGCATGACCGACACCCGCTTCACCCCGGGCCCCGGAACCGCGCGCGATTTCCGCGACGCGCTCGGGCGTTTCGCGACCGGAGTGACCGTGGTGACAACCCGCGCCGAGTTCGGGCCGCTGGGCATGACGGTCAACAGTTTCGCGTCGGTGTCGCTCGACCCTCCGCTGGTGCTTTGGTCCCCGTCGAAGTCGTCCCGCCGCTTTCCCGCCTTCGCCGCGGCCGAGCATTACGCGATCCACATCCTGTCCGAACTTCAAAGCGGCGTGGCGCGCGCCTTCGCGAGCAGGGGACACGGCTTCGAAGGCATCGACTGGAGGGAGGGCACGGCGGGCACCCCGCTGATCGCGGATTGCGCGGCGCGCTTCGAGTGCCGGCAGACCGCCCGGCACGACGGCGGCGATCACGAAATCCTCGTCGGCGAGGTGTTGCGCGCGGGGATCGGCGACCTTCCGCCGCTTCTGTTTCTCGGCGGCGCCTACGGAACCTTTCATCCGCACCAATCCGCGGACAGCGCGGACGGCGGCGGGGCGACTTGAACGGCGGGGAGCGAACCGCGCCGTTCCCCGGAGCGGGGGCCGCGCATCCCGGTTCCGCCCGGCGACTGAACCGCGGCGCGGGAATCACCGGGAAGCAGAAAGGTCAACCGGGCGAAAAATTCCGGGCCCGCCGCCGCCCTAAGAAGGCGGGCAAGCGAAGATGAGAATCGCGGCCCGCGCCGAGGGCCGCCCACGCCGCGCCTCCGTCAAGTCGCCATCCGCCTCCCGTCAGCGAAACCGCGGCTCCCGGGGCGCCACGATGTCCTTGGAGGATCGAGAGGCCACATCGTTTCGGACGGTGCCCGGCGCCGGCGATGCCCGGCGCGGCGTGTTCGCGGAAAATTCACGAAATTGTGATTGGAACGCCGGGCAACATTCTGTATTCTCGCCCAATCGACATGAAAGGCAGGATCATGACACGTCTCACCGCAATCCTCGCGGCGTTCGCGATGACGCTCCTTCCGGCCTGCGGAGCCCGGTTCGTGAAGGAATTCGATTACGGCAACACCCCGACGCCGTCCTTCTACGTCCAGAACACGAACGCGGACGGGACGACCCGGAACATTCCCGTCGTGGAATACCACAACATCACCGTCCATGACGTGTGGATCAGCGCGGGCGTGTATGGAGGCGCTCCCGACAGCGCGTTGCGCAAGCCCGCGACCGCCACGGGCGGCAACCTGACCGTCTACTTCGACCCCGCGGACCCCCGCTTGGACGCCGGGATCACGTTCGCGGAAGGAACGACCTTCCACCACAACGAACACACCGTCGGCACGCAACCGGACGTGCCGCTCCACAGCGTGCAGGTGACGGGCGTCACGACGGACATGTTCGTCCAGGACAACGCGCAAGTCCAGAAATTCTTCGGAAGCGCTTTCAGGTGGATGGCGCCGCGGATGTCGGACAGTCTCTGGCAGCAAGCCAGCATGGACGCCATCTATGAAAGGACGGCCGCGCTTCATACCTTGGGCGAGTGGGGGGCGGACACCCGCGCCCAGGTCTCTTGGAACGGCGAGACTCCGGAACCGGGCCAGGCGTTCGGGAGGTTCAACTACTCGAAGGAGCGCGGATTGGGACAGGCGAGGGTCGAAGCGTTCGGACACAGGAACGCGGGCGTCGATTTCTTCGTGATGGGCGAATCCAACTGATTCCGGTCAACCGGCGGGGCGGTTCACGCCGCCCCGTCCACATGTTTCGTCCGGCTCGTCCCGTCGACCAGCGGCGCTTCTCCCCACCAACCGACGATTTCCCTGTCAAACAAGGACGAAATCGACTTTGAACCCCGGACGGAGCGGGCGGCCGGGTATCCGAACGGCACGGCATGCATACGCGAATCCGCCTGATTCGCGATTCGCCGGGTTGGCTTCAATATCTTGATCCCGGCGAAATTCAGGGCGGCGCCGCAACAGATTCCACTTCTCCCGCGGGAGGCGCCCGATCCGTCGAAGCAGCGGCGGCGGCCGTCCAACGGCACCCGCCCAGCCGGCCCGACCTCTTGGAGCACGGAGTGATCCGGCTTCGGGTCGGTCAGGAAAGCTTCCGCGAAAGATCGATCAGATCGTCCGCCTCCAGATCCCAATCCCCTTCGGGTGTCAAATCGGTCGTCTGCTCCGGGCCGTGCTCGGTCGGACGCCGGACGAATGCGGTTCCGAATCCCAACTCTCCTGCCGCCTTCAAATCCCCGTTGTGGGCCGCGACCATCATCACTTCGCCCGGCTCGAGGCCGATCGCGGCCGCGCTGCCAAGGTAACAGGCGGGATCCGGCTTGTAGGCCCGCGTCAACTCCGCTCCGAGAATCGCGTCCCAGCGCAATTTTCCGTGCCGCGAGAGATTCACCATCAGCGCGATGTTTCCATTCGAGCAGGACGCGCAGACCCGGCCCGCGCCCAGTTCAAGCAGTCCTGCCGGACTGTCCGGCCACGGATCCAACCGATGCCAGCAGAGGTTCAACCGCGCCCGGCCATCCCCGTCCAGCGCGTGAATCCCCTCGCGCTCCAGCAATTCGTCGAGATTTTCCCGGTGCAGTTCGTCGAGAATCGCGAACCCCCGTCCGCCGGAACGCACCCGCTCCATCGCGGGCTGATAGAGCTCGCGCCAACCGTCCGCCAAGACATTCCAATCGCGGTCGATTCCGTGCGGAGCCAACGCCCCGCGGAGTTCCCGCGCCACCGTGGTCCTCCAATCCACCACCGTGCCGAACACGTCGAACATCAGAGCCTTCCAAGTCATCGCCCGCTCCCGGATTTCATTCCATTCTCGACCTGCGCGGACCGGCGGGCAACCCTCCCTGGAATCCGGTCCCGGGTGGCATTCGGCGCGTGCGCCGCCGCGACCGGCCGGCATTCCGTCCGGGTTCCCGATCCGCTAGGATGCCTCCCGCCAACCAAAGGTGCCCCCATGACAATCCGCGTCGCCCCATCCATCCTCGCCGCCGATTTCGCGGATCTCGGAAAGGAAATCCAAGCGGTCGAGGCCCAAGGGGCGGACATGATCCACGTCGACGTAATGGACGGGCATTTCGTGCCCAATCTCACCTTCGGGCCCGCCTTTTGCTCGGCGATTCGGCCGCACATCAAAACCGTGATGGACGTTCACCTGATGATTTCGCCAGTCGATCCGATGATCGAGGCCTTCGCGGGCGCGGGCGCCAATATCCTGACCGCGCATGTCGAAGCGGGACCGCACATCCACCGCACCCTTCAGGCGATCCGGGCTGCCGGGACGAAAGCCGGCGTCGCCCTCAACCCCGGCACGCCGGCGGCGGCGATCGCTCCGGTGATGGATCTCGTCGACCTCGTCTGCGTGATGACCGTGAATCCCGGGTTCGGGGGGCAGAAATTCATCTCCCAGTCCCGAAAAATATCCGAAATCAGGCGAATGATAGGCGACCGCCCGATCCTTCTGGAGGTCGACGGCGGCGTGGACCAAAGCACCGCCGGGGAGGTCGCGGCCGCCGGGGCGGACACCCTCGTGGCGGGGTCCGCCGTGTTCCGCGGCGGCGCGTCCGGGCCCGCCGATTACGGCGACAACATCAGGGGCATTCGTGAAGCCGCCCGTTCGGCGGCGACGGTCGCCGGAGGCTGATCCGCGGCGGAGCCCCGCGGACGACGCTCGAGCCGCGCGCCCAACCGGGGCGGTGCTCCGAATATCGTTCGAAACGGCTCCGGCCTATTGGAATCCTAAACGATGCACGCGCCGCGAACCGAATTTGTTGAAATTTCCCGGGCGCGCACCCGATGGATCCCATCGGGAAAGGATCCTTACCCCTCCGCGACGGCCTCCGCGTCGCCGGGAGCCGACCGCCACTTCCCCGTCGATACCAAACAGATACCCATGCCCCGTCCCCCGCCACCGGGCGGTTCATCGGCCGAGGGGGAGTCTTCGACCGGATGCGGGTGCGGCGACCCGTCGTGCGCCGACCGGTCCCCGCAGTGACCGTCGACGCGGTTGCCCCGCCGAGGAGCCACCAAAACTTCGCAAAGGCGGTTTCACGGCCGCCCACAGGCGCCGACCTCGCGGCGTTCGGATCCCCGCGCAAGAAATGGCACGGAACACGCCGCGTGGCCGGAATCGCGCGGGGCCAAGCCATGATGGATCCCGAAAGTCTCTTCAATCGGTTCGACCGCGTGCCGGGAGTCAGGTGCCCTTTGCGCGGACAAGGCGGCGTTCCGAGAACAGGCGGTCCCGCAACTCGACTTGGTAGACGGACAAGACTTCCTCCAGATTCGTGGCGCACTCGTATATCGTGTAACGGACCCGCCTGTTGAAAGCCTCATCCTCCTCGTAGCACTTTTCGACGTGGGCGACGCACATTTCGTAGACTTCGAAGTCCTCCTTCCCCTCGATCTCCTTCCCGAGCACCCGCGCATGCTCCCGTGCCCACTCGCGGGCGTCCCCGACGGCGGAAATTTTCTCCCCGATGGTCGTCAGGGTCAGGGGGCTGTTGTCCCGCGTCGCCAGTGCTGAAGCGGGCGCGAGGCGGGAAAATATCTCGGTCAAGGTTGTCTGGATTCCATCCATCCGGCCAACGAATTCACCGCACGATTCCTCTCCATCCACTCGCGGACCCGTCACTATCCACTTCATGCCCTCGCGCCGCTCGTCCCGCATCCTCTCCAAGTCCGCGAGTCGATCGTCCCGCATCCTCTCCATGCCTTCGCGCCACTCGCCCCGCATTCTCTTCATGTCCTCGCGCGATTCGGCTCGAAGCCTCAGCAAGTCGCCGCGCAAATCCTTGTCGGATTCCTCCAACCCATCCATCCGAGCGCCGATCCGCCCCATCAGCTTCCCGATCCAGAAAGCGCACGAGATGATGACGAACGACAGGATCGGCGCGGCGAAGATCGCGCCCGCGACGAACAACCAGGGCACGGTGGCGGCAGCTTCTGTCATCCGATTTGCTTCTCTCAAGTTCCGGCGACCTCACAAGGCGCGACCGGATCCGGTTTCCAAGGCACCTTAAAGCGCCTCCGCCGTCGCGGACAAGACGTTGGAAGTATTTTTGCGCATTCCGATCCGGTGGACGTCCCTCGGGTGGACGCCCAACGCGGGCGTCGAGCCGCAGCCCCCGTCAACACGGCGCGCGTCCCGACGTCGCCGCATCCAAGTCGCCGGACGGGACGAACAGGTCGCGGACGCAAAGTCACGACCTCGGCCGGGCGGATGCATACGTCCTGCCCGAAAAATCCAGGGAAGGGGCCCGCGCTCCATCGCAGCGCTGTCCCCACTCGCCCAAACGGGGCCGGGACAATCCCTATCCCCGTAGGAAGGCGATGGACGCTCCGGAGGCATCATGCCTTTTCCGCCGCCACTCCCCGCCAAACCATGAAGCCCTACAACCGCGGAATGCCCGACCGAATAGCATCGCGATTGGCGACACCGCCGCGCGGGGACCGCGCTACCAAGCGGAACCACCGGGAAAGCGAATCAAACCCGTCGCGGCAAGGAAACCGCGGGCAAATCCCTGCGGGACACGATCTTGGGCGGTCTTTGAATTCCGACCACACGCTTTCATCCGCGCCGGGAGGCGAAAAATTGCCTGAGAAGGCCCGCTGACTCCGCCTCTCCGATCCCTTCGTAGACTTCGGGAACATGATGCGCCTGCGGGTGTTCGAACACCCGTGCCCCGTGGACCACGCCGCCCGACTTTGGATCTCCCGCGCCGTAATAGACCCGGTCGATCCTCGCCGCCGCGATAGCCCCGGCGCACATCGCGCAGGGTTCCAGCGTGACGTAGAGATCGCACCCCGCGAGCCGCTCGGTGCCAAGCGAGGCGCAGGCGGATCGGATCGCCAGGATTTCCGCGTGCGCGGTCGGATCGCGCAATTCCCGGGTTCGGTTGCCCTCCCGCGCGATCATCGTCCCGCCGCGGGCGATCACCGCCCCGACCGGCACCTCTCGCCGCTCCCCGGCCGCCCGCGCCTCGGCCAGCGCCGTCTCCATGTGCGACAGAAATGTCATGACGGGTCATTGCCCCGCGCCAAGCCCCTGCGCAACGCTCCCCTCGCCCCGCGCCGGAATTCCCGCGCCGCCGCCGAACCAAAGGCGATGCCTCCGAAATTCCACCCGTTATCGTGAGTGCCGCGCGGGTCCGCAGCCCCATGCCTCCAAGACGTCTGGTTACGCCGGGTCGACCCCGTGTCCGGAACCCCTCCCGCCGCGCCGCCCGCGGATGAAACCGGGAAATGTAAAGCCGCTTGGGCCAAATTCATGGGCTCCCACACCCATTCCCGATGCGCCTTCTTCCTCCCGGGCGGCGGGGTATTCCCATTTCAAGCGCGGTTTCAACATCCGCGGTTCCGGCCTTTACACATGGTCAATCGGGCGGCCGAGGGCGCGCGCCGCGCGGTGGGCGGATTGCTTACGCTTGAGCCTCCAACACCTTCGATTCCGATGGCGCCCCACGCGCGTGGGCGGCTTCGGAAATCGCCCGCCCGTCGCCGCCGACGGGATCCCGATGATCGCGGTCCATGGCCGGGAACCGCCCCCGGAACGACCGAATGGACACCCCGCGGGATTCCGGATACTCCGGCACTCCCGCCATGACCCACGAAACTCCCGAAGGCGACCGGATCGCCAAAGTGCTTTCCCGCGCCGGAATCGCTTCCCGCCGGGTGGCCGAGCGCATGATCCTGGCCGGGCGCGTCGCCGTGAACGGTCGCCGCATCGACGGCCCGGCGCTCAACGTGACGCCCGCCGACGAAATCACCGTGGACGGCGTTCCCGTTGCGCCCCCGGAGGATCCGCGCCTCTGGCTTTTCCACAAGCCTCCGGGCGTGGTCACCACCGCGTCCGACGAAAAATCCCGCCGTACGGTGTTCGACGTCCTGCCCGACGACTTGCCGCGCGTCATGACCGTGGGACGCCTCGACTTCGCCTCCGAAGGACTCCTACTCCTCACCAACGACGGCGGCCTGAAGCGGAGGCTGGAACTTCCATCCACGGGGTGGCTCCGCAGATACCGCGTCCGTGTCAACGGCCGTCCCACCGACGAAACCCTCGAGCCGCTCAGGCGCGGCGTCGCCGTCGACGGGGAGCGATTCCAACCGATGCGGGTTTCGCTTGACCGCCAACAGGGAGCCAACGCGTGGCTCACGGTTGGATTGCGCGAGGGAAGGAACCGGGAGATCCGTCGCGCGATGGGGGAGGTCGGCCTGCCGGTGAACCGCCTGATCCGTGTTGGCTTCGGCCCGTTCAGGCTGGGTGAACTCGCTTCGGGCGCGGTCGAGGAGGTCCGGCCCCGCGTCCTGCGCGATCAGTTGGGATTGCGGGAGACACCACGGAGGGGCAGGGGTTCCGATGCGTCGAAGCCAGCCGGCTCCAAACCGGGCCCCGCCAAGTCAATCCCCTCCGGACCAAACCCCGCGCGGAAGCGGTCGCGGAATACCGCGGCGACGGGAACGGGAGAATCCCCGCCCCCGGCGCGGCGCGGAAGCCGGCGAAAACCGTCCTCCGGGAAAACCTGACGGCCAACTCCTAGAATCCAAACCCGATTGGGCGTATACTGTCGCCGAATCACTGGAGAATCATTCGATGACCAACGGGACTGCGCGCAGCGGCGCCCACTTCCTGCTGTTTCCACCGCTCGCCGGCCCAACGACCGGATGGATCGGGGGACTCTGACGTTGGCGATACGGTACGGAGGCGCCCACGGTTCGAGTGCGACCCGGATCCCCGGGCCCGGAGCGGAGGGCGCGCCCGCGATTTCCGGGGAACCGGCGGAACTCGACACCGGGGCGGTCCTCGCGAAGGAAAGCGCGATCCCCGCCGCGGCCGGGGACGAATTCTGGATAATGGAAAGGGATCCGCGCGACACGCGCGACGACGCCCGGTCCCCCGCCGGGGATATCCCTGGCTGATGCGGCGGGCGCTCATCATTCCCTGCCTGCTCGCGGGGCTGTCCGGGTGCGGGACCGAACCGGTGTTCCCGCCGCTTTCTCCGGCGGTCGGCCCCCCCCAAGCCTCGGCGCGGAGCCTCGCCTTGGCCAGCTACTACGACCGCACGCAGGATCAACTGCTGAGGCGGGGACTCCTGCGCACCGACGACGGCGGCGCGGACGCGCCGATCACCGAACGGGCGCTGGTGGCGAATTTCTCGCGCATCGCGCTGTTCGACGAGTACCGCCGGAGGAACGGCCGCTTCGTGCCCGAGGAAACCGCCAGTCACCTGCGCCGTTGGGAAAAACCCGTCCGCATGCAGTTGATCTTCGGCGAAAGCGTTCCCGAGGAGCGGCGCCTCGAAGACACCGACGAGGTCCGCGCCTACGCAGAGCGGCTCTCCCGCGTCACGCGGCATCCCGTCGAATTCGTCGAATCGGACGGCAATTTCTTCATCCTGGTGATGAACGCCGACGAGTTGGCGGCGGCCGGGCGGCTCGTGTCCCGCTTGGTGCCGGGCTACGGCTCGGCGGTGAAAAACGAAATCGCCCGACTTCCACGATCCACCTTCTGCGCGGTTTACGCGTTTTCCGACAGATCCCGGGTCGGCATTTATTCCTCCGCGATATCGGTGATCCGGTCGGAGCATCCCGATCTCCTGCGCCGGTCCTGCTACCACGAGGAATTGGCCCAAGGACTCGGCCTCGCCAACGACAGCTATCAGGCGAGGCCCTCGATCTTCAACGACGACGAGGAATTCGCCCTCCTCACCACCCACGACGAGCTGCTTCTGCGCATCCTCTACGACTCCCGCCTGACTCCGGGCATGACCCTGCCCGAGGCGGCTCCGCGGATCCAA
>JANQKA010000374.1 GCA_028281405.1 Hasllibacter sp.
GCGCGAACCGGGAGTTTCTCCGACGGCTCCGGGAAGGCCTTTCCGCATCTCCTTCCCGGTCGGTGCCTCCCGCGAATCCCGATTGGTATTGACGCCATGCTGGGCCGATTCGCAGCCGTCGCCATCGTTCTGTCCGCGTTCGCCGCGGGTGTCTCGATCTTTTGGCTGCAGGAATATCATTACTACGACGAGGTCGATCCAACCGGGCGGGAGATCACGCTCGTGGATATCGCCGGAGGCGGACCCGTGCCCGTGATGGCGGAGGATGTGGCCATGATCGACGCGGACTCGTCGCCGATCCGTTTCAGGGCCTGTTTCCGCCTGGCGCGGCCCGTCTCGGATTTGGCCGGGGAGTACGAGGGGTACGACGGCGCGGAGCCGCTTACGGCGCCGCGCTGGTTCGACTGTTTCGACGCCGTTGAAATTGGACGGGCTCTCGAGGACGGACGCGCGTTGGCGTTCCTGTCCGAGGAGGGCGTCGCCGACGGGGTCGACAGGGTGGTCGCCGTGATGGACGACGGCCGCGCCTTCGCTTGGAACCAATTCGACAAGTCCATAACGGACGGCGCGGCGACCTTCGGAACGGGGCGGAACTGACATGCCGGATCTACTTCTCGAACTCCTCTCTGAGGAAATTCCCGCCCGCATGCAGGCGCGTGCCGCGGAGGATTTGAAGAAATTGGCCGTCGACGGCTTCGCCGAGGCAGGCCTCGCCCATGGAGCGGCGGCGGCATTCGTCACTCCGCGCCGCCTGACGCTGGCTGTGGAGGGGCTGGCGGCGCAATCCCCCGACCTCAGCGAGGAACGCCTGGGGCCGCGGACGGACGCGCCCGAAAAAGCCGTCGAGGGTTTTCTGCGCGGGACGGGGCTGACCCGCGCCGACCTGGAGGAGCGCGAGGGGAAGAAGGGCAGGTTCTTTTTCGCCACGGTCCGCAAGCCGGGACGACCCGCGGCGGAGATCGTCGCGGAGCTCGCGCCGCGGATGATTCGGGATTTCCCCTGGCCGAAATCCATGCGCTGGGGCGCGGGCGCGCTGCGCTGGGTCAGGCCGCTGCAATCGATCCTCTGCGTTCTGACCGACGCGGCGGGCGCGGCGGAGGTGGTGCCCTTCGAGGTCGGGGGAATCGCGTCGGGGGATTGGACCGAGGGGCACAGGTTCATGTCTCCCGGAAGGATAACCGCGACCTCCTTCGAGGATTACCGCGACAAACTGCGCCGCGCCCATGTCATGCTCGATCCGGCGGAGCGTGCGGAGACCATCCGAGCCGACGCCCAAACCGCCGCGTTCGCGCAGGGCCTCGAGATCGTCGACGACCCGGGGCTTCTGCGGGAGGTCGCGGGATTGGTCGAATGGCCCGTGGTGCTGACGGGCGCGATCGGCGACCGGTTTCTCGATCTGCCTCCGGAGGTGCTGCGGACCTCGATGCGGGAGCACCAGAAATTCTTTTCCATGCGGGATCCGCGAACGGGCCGGATAGTGAAATTCGCGACGGTGGCCAACCGCGGGACCGCCGATGGAGGAGCCACCATCCTTAACGGAAACGGGCGGGTGCTCGCCGCCCGCCTCGCCGAC
>JANQKA010000411.1 GCA_028281405.1 Hasllibacter sp.
TTGCATTGAAGCGCGGTTCGGCGTGTAAAGGGCGATCGATTCCATCCGCGGTCGTGGTTGCTCTCCGCGGCGGGGCGGATCGCCGAGCCGATTTCCCCCATCCGGGGCCGCGGATGGCGCGACCCTAAACGGGCATCCTCGGTTCGGTTTTCCCACGCGCACGGAGCGCGCGGACCGCAGTCGCTCCCGCTCGGATCGAGTTGGATTCCGGCATTCCCATGTGAACCGGGCGCGGTTGGTCGACGAGGCGGAGGAGGCGCGGAACCCGGCATTCCCACATGCGCGGAGAGCGGGGCGGGGCGCGGCCCGGCGGATTTACGCCCGGTTTTTCGGCGCGTAAGGGCGGGCCCCGCCGATGCCGGTCGAACGCGGTCGACTTGGGTTCCGGTTCGCCTCCGGCCGCGGGTTTCACACGGCTCGGGACGGGACGCCTCGGGTTTCGCGGGCGCGCGGCCACCCGCTCCGGAATTCCCGGAATTCCACCAATGCCTGGATTGTCCCGCTCACGCCATCCACGGAATAACCGCCTGAGCCGCGGGCCGGCCCGTGGCTCAACGGAGCTCCAGCTCCTTTCCGCGGATGAGCGGAGACTGGCTCCGGAACGGGCGGGGGTGTTGCGTCAATACTTTGGGAGGCGTCCCCCCGGACCCGGCCCCGGGCGCTTTCGAAGGGTCAGCGGGTTTCGATGTCCACGTAATCACGGCTTTCGGCTCCGGTGTAGAGTTGACGTGGGCGGCCGATCTTCTGAACCGGGTCGTTCAGCATCTCCTTCCATTGCGCGATCCAGCCCACGGTGCGGCTGAGCGAGAAGATGGGGGTGAACATCGAAGTCGGGAAACCCATCGCGTCGAGGATGACGCCGGAGTAGAAGTCCACGTTGGGATACAACTTCTTCTCGGCGAAGTAGTCGTCCTCGAGCGCGATTTTTTCGAGCTGCTTGGCGATCTTCAGCGTTTCGTTGTCCTCGACGCCCAGAAGTTCCAGCACCTCGTCGGCGCTTTCCTTCATCACCTTCGCGCGCGGATCGAAATTTTTGTAGACCCTGTGTCCGAAGCCCATGAGCCGGAAGGGATCCTCCTTGTCCTTGGCCCGGGCGATGTACTCCGGGATGCGGTCGACGGTGCCGATTTCGCGCAGCATCTCCAGGCAGGCTTGGTTGGCGCCGCCGTGGGCGGGGCCCCAAAGGCAGGCGATGCCGGCGGCGATGCAGGCGAACGGGTTGGCCCCGGAGGACGAGGCCAGGCGCACGGTGGAGGTCGAGGCGTTCTGCTCGTGGTCGGCGTGGAGCGTGAATATCCGGTCCATGGCCCGGGCGAGCACCGGATCGACCACGTAGTCCTCCGCCGGGACGGAGAAGCACATGCGCAGGAAGTTCGACGCGTAGTCCAAATCGTTGCGCGGGTAGACCATGGGCTGGCCGATGGAGTATTTGTAGGCCCACGCGGCGATGGTCGGCATCTTGGCGATGAGGCGGATCGAGGCGACCTCGCGCTGCCACTGGTCCGAAATGTCGGTGGAATCGTGGTAGAAGGCCGACATCGCGCCGACCACGCCGACCATTATCGCCATCGGATGCGCGTCGCGTCGGAATCCGCGGAAGAAATACGTCATCTGCTCGTGAAGCATCGTGTGCGCGGTCACGCGGTTCTCGAAGTCCTCCAGCTCCGCGGTGGTCGGCAGTTCCCCGTACAGCAGGAGGTAGCAGACCTCGAGGTAGTGGGACTTGGAGGCGAGCTGGCCGATCGGATAGCCGCGGTGCAGCAGGATCCCCTCCTCGCCGTCGATGAAGGTGATCGAGCTTTCGCACGAAGCCGTGGAGGTGAAACCGGGGTCGTAGGTGAAGATGTCACCCTTGGCGTAGAGTTTGCCGATGTCGACGACGTCGGGTCCGCAAGTGCCCTGTTGAACAGGCAACTCGATCCGTTTGTCGTCGATGACCAGAGTGGCCGTCTTGGACGTTTCAACCATTACTATCTCCCGTGTTGGAAGGCCCGCGCGGAGCGCGTCACCGATTAATTCGCGGCATCCTCGAGCCGGGCGAGCGATTCCCCGCGGCCCAGGACGACCATCATGTCGAACACGCTCGGAGTCGCCGAGCGTCCCGCGAGGGCGGCCCGGATGGGCTGCGCCAGTTTGCCGAATTTGAGGCCTTGGTCCTCGGCGAAGCCATGCAGCGCCAGTTCCAAGCCATCCCTCGTCCATTTAGCACGTTTCAGACGCGTCGTCAATGCATCGAGCAGGCCTTTGGATTCGGGGTCGAGCGCCCGGGCCGCCTGCTCGTCCGGCGCGATCGGGCGTGCCGCGAGCGCGAAGTGGGCGCGTTCCAGCGCTTCCGGCAGGGTTTTCACCGAATTTTTCACGAAGGGCAGGGCGGCGAGAAGCGCGTTCCTTCCGTCCTCCGCGAGCGGCTCCCGTCCGGTGGCTTTCGCGAACTCCTCGATCTCGGCCAGGAGCGCCTCGTCGTCCATCATCCCGATGTGCGCCTTCGAAACCGATTCCAGCTTCTTGGGGTCGAACCGGGCGGGGGCCTTCCTGACGCCGTCGAGGCCGAACCATCCGATGGCCTGTTCCGTCGTGAAAACCTCCTCATCGCCGTGACTCCAGCCCAGCCGCGCCAGATGGTTGCGCATGGCCGCCGCGGGATAGCCCATCGCGCGGTATTCACCGACGCCGAGCGCTCCGTGGCGCTTGGACAATTTCTTGCCGTCCGCGCCGTGGATCAGGGGGATGTGGGCGAACACCGGAACCTCCCAGCCCATGGCGTCGTAGATCAGCTTCTGCCGGGCGGCGTTGTTGAGGTGATCGTCGCCGCGGATGACATGGGTGACCTCCATGTCGTGGTCGTCCACCACCACCGCCAGCATGTAGGTGGGAGTTCCGTCCGAGCGCAGCAGAATCATGTCGTCGAGCTGCCCGGCGGGCCACTCGACCACTCCTTGAACCGCGTCATTTATGGCCACGCGTCCTTCGCGCGGGGCCTTGACACGCACGGCGAAGGGCTCGCCGCGGGGCGCTTCGGAGGAATTCCGGTCGCGCCAGGGGCTTTGGAACAGGGTCGGCCTGCCTGCGGCGCGCGCCTCCTCCCGGGCGTCCTCGATTTCCCGCGCTGTGGACCAGCAGCGGTACGCGTGGCCGGAGGCCAGCAGGGCGGAGGCCACCTCGGCGTGTCGTTCCCGGCGGGAAAATTGGCTTACCGCTTCGCCGTCCCAGTCGAGGCCGAGCCAGCTCAGGCTGTCGAAGATCGCCTCGGTGGCGGCCCCGTCGGAGCGGTCGCGGTCTGTGTCTTCGATCCTGAGGACGAATTTGCCGCCGCGGGACTTGGCGAAGAGCCAGTTGAAGAGCGCGGTCCTGGCCCCCCCAATGTGCAGGTATCCCGTCGGCGACGGCGCGAATCGCGTTACCACCATGGCGGTTGATCCTTGAAATTTTGTGGTCGGAGGCCCCTTGTCCGGGTTATCGGCGTCGGCGCGGCGGAGGGCAAGACCGAATCCGGCGTGTCCCGCCGGATGATGTCGTGCCGGAAATCGCCACGCGCCCGGTCGGAAGGTCCGGGGCAAATTTTTCCGTCAGCCGGAACCGAACTGGACCCATCGCTCGGTTCCGACCAATCGAAGACTCGATCGAGCCGGCCGGGCGTGCCTTCGGAGTGTAGGCGGCGATTTCGGCGGGGTGATTCGGGTGCGATTCGCGTGGATTCCACCCAGATTCGTCCTTTGCCGCTTCCTTCGGACATCCCACACCCCGACCCTTTGGGCGGAAAGGGGCAACCGTGGCGGAATGGTCGACCTGACCGACCATGCTGATAGGGTGCCTGTGGCAAGCGGTGCGACTTGATCCGGGGCCGGGGACTTGAAATTGGCCGGATTTCGGATCGTCGATGG
>JANQKA010000433.1 GCA_028281405.1 Hasllibacter sp.
AATTGATCGGAGCTGCGTCGTCAAGTGGAGGGCGCGCTTCAACAGAACCGGATCCATCGAGATCGGCAAGATCGGTGGTCACCGCCGGCCAATCCTGGAAGGACGGGAGGAATTGGTGAAGCGTCTGGTCGAGGAGAATCCGACGTGGAGGCTCAGTGATCATGTCGAAAAGCTCGCGGAATTGGGTTTCCATGTGTGCATCGATTCGCTTTGGAGGTTCATGAGAAAATTGAAGCTGACTCGCAAGAAGGTCTCGCGGGTCGCAACGAGGCGGATGGATGAGGATGTTCAGGCTGATCGGCGCATTTGGCCTCTTAAAATAAAGGGAATTCCGTTGGAAAACCTCGTGTTTATCGATGAAACCTGTGTCAAGGACACGATGTTTCCAACCTACGGATGGGGACCCAAAGGTGAACGGGTGGAATGCGTCAGGCCAAGCGGCAGCTGGAGGAACTTCACCACCATAGGGGCGTTTACTCTTGATGGCATGAAGGCCATGTCCACGTTCGAGGGGGCGATGAACAACGAAAGATTTCATTTCAACGCGGCAAACGTTCTCGCTCCGAACTTGAAGGAAGGCGATGTTGTCATCATGGACAATTTAAGGTGCCATAAGTACGAACCATCCCTGAACGCGATCAAAGCCGGGGAGCGCGAGTACTTTTCCTTCCAGCCTACAGCCCGGATCTCAATCCAATCGAACCAATCTGGTCTCCGGTCAAGCACTGGATCAAATTGTTCCGACCACGTGCCTTGGAAGAAATCATCAACGTCAAAATTGGGTCGTAGAGAGGATCGGATTCGATTCAATTCTGGGATGCTTTCCAACTCGGGTTACTGTTCCACCTAAGTCGGAACAGCAGTAGTTGAATACGGAAAATTGCGCTTGCCAATGAGGAATAGAGAAAATTCTCCACCTTTCGCTTTCAATCCCATCAACCCCTCGCAAATTCAGTTCGACCCTCCGTCAGTGCAATCTTATTCGGATAGGGCGTCGTTGCGAACCGCGAGAATATAATTGACGAGAGACATTAATCTATATTTCCGGAATGATACCCCTTGGATTTGTGCGATGCGATGGGGCACGACGAAGATGGGGGCCATCACACTTCATGACGAACACGCTGAAAATCCAGAGGTCGAATTACAGTGAAGCACCCGTATTCGAAATACTCCTAATTGGAAAAATCGCACTATCAATTGAGTAATTGAAGATCAAAAATCATTCCCTTCTGGCAACAAACGTGACATCAACCCCGGCGTCAATATCACGTCCGCCATCATCAGTGAGAACCGATCCTCCGATTTCAACCGCGTTCGGGCCAAAAAACACACCCTGGGATCCGACGTTCCTAGGCCCAACCGCTCCATTGAAACTGTGGTCAATGGTGACACTTCCTCCCGAGAAACGATTCCCATCTATTTCCATATCGAGCACCCTAATCCCTCTGACCAAGTTGTTGTTCGGGGGACCACCGGCGTCGGGCACAATGAAAAAACCACTCATGTTGACATCGACCTCGCCTCTCGAAAAATCCACTTCAATCATGCTGACGCCGTTGCGTAGTTGATAGGACTGAATTCGGGTTTCCGAGTTTTCCGTGTCAAACACCTTCTCCGTCACCTCGCCGAACGCATCCCCTTCATATATTGCGATGCCGCTTCCAGGGACATTCCCGGAATTGGTTATGAATCCAACAACTCCCCGAAAATCATGCTCTTGGGGATTGTTCGGAAGCAGCTCACCAGGTCTGTATTCCGTCGTATATGGCGTGACATATTCGTACCTTCTTGCGGTGAAGCCTCCGGGAAGAACCAAATACGTGGTACTGCGATCGGCCTCGACCCTCTCCACGAATCGATTGTTCGCGGAAGTGAAGTCTCCATCCTGTTCGAAGCCGCCTTCACTGCCACCGCCCTCAAGACTGATCCTCGGAAAGCCGCTATCCCTTGTCAAACCACCCGCCAACTCGCTTACATTCGCCGTTCCCGTTGTTCCATCGGGCATCAATTCCCTATACCGAGCAGTTCCGCCGAGCGCGCCTTGGGCTTCCTCCCCGCGGAGCAGGTCGTACGAATACGACCGAGTTCCCCCACCATCGCCTCCGTCATCACCGCCGCAGGCCGAGAGCGAAACCAAGGCGAACACGGCCATGACGGCCACCGTCGCCCGAGCGTTGATGTGGTTGAATGCCATGAATCCGTTCCTTCCGGCAGAGGTCGCCATTGATCATACGTCATACAAACCTCGGGTGCCCTGTCAAGGCTGGAATCCACGGACCAGCGATGTTCCCTCCGGCCCCCGGCCACCATGAACCTGACCCGAAGATGCGGGTCACCGCGGCGCCTCCGGTGAGGTCGCGACGAGGGTTCGGCCTCCGCCCCCGTCCACGTAATCAAATCGCGGGACGACCACTTCACCCGCGCGGCAAGCCGACAATCGCCATCCACTCGCGCGTATCCCCGCGACCCTCCTGCCTACCGTGGCGGTTGGACGATCCGGGATTACCGCCATCTCGGCCTCGCGTCGACCGAAGCCACCAAGCCATGAATCCGACGACCGATGAGGGCCGCCGGCCAGCGGGCGCATACCTCGAACCATGGCATTGCACCAAGGCGCCCCAAATGCTTGGCGCGAACTCCAACCCGTAGGAAAAGCGCGTCGCCCCTCTTCCTTCCGACCAGCGGGCGCATACCTCGAACCATGGCATTGCACCAAGGCGCCCCGAATGCTTGGCGCGAACTCCAACCCGTAGGAAATGCGCGTCGCCCCTCTTCCTTCCGATAACGTTGAGGGCACCGCCGGACACCCTTGATGCCCACGAATCCACATCCCGCGCGATCAACCGGGGCTCAAGCCTCGAAGTCTCTCCGACCTGCGGCGCAGAAGCTCAACCGTGACCAGAAGACAGATGGAAATCGCCACGAGGATCGTCGCCACGGCCAAAATCGTCGGCGAGATCTGCTCGCGGAGGCCGATGAACATCTGCCAAGGCAGCGTCTTCTGACCCGCCGATCCCACGAAGAGAACCACGACCACCTCGTCGAAGGACGTGATGAAGGCGAACAGACCTCCGGAAATCACGCCCGGCAGAATGAGCGGCATCTGCACCTTGAAGAAAGTCCTCACCGGACTCGCCCCCATGTTCGCCGCCGCCCGCGTCAGGGACCGGTCGAACCCGACCAGCGTCGCCGTCACCGTGATGATGACGAACGGAATGCCCAAAGCCGCGTGGGCCAGAACAACGCCGAGATAGGTGCCCTGCAGTCCGACGCGGGAGTAGAAGAAGAACATCCCGGCCGCCGAAATGATCAACGGCACGATCATCGGCGAGATCAGAATCGCCATGATCGCCCGGCGGAACGGCACATGCGGCTGGCTCAGCCCGATCGCCGCCAGCGTCCCGAATCCAACCGACAACAACGTCGCCGTCGGCGCGATCAGAACGGAATTCCGCAAGGCCTGCTGCCACTGGCTGTTGAAGAAAAAGTCCTGATAGTGCTTGAGCGAATATCCCGCCGGGTCGAACGAAAGCATCTCTGGCGTGAACGTGAAGAAGTCCTCGGCGTTGAAGCTGAGCGGCATGACCACCACGATCGGAGCGATCAGGAAGAAGAAGATCACTCCGCAAATGGTGCGGAAAGTGTAATGCCAAAGCACCTGCCCCGACGTCGCGTAGGGCGGCAGGCTGTCGCGGTATCGGTTCGTGGCCAGCCAGTACGTCACCCAGGCGAAAAAGAGACCGGCGAAGAAGCCGATCACCGCGCCCGGAAGCGCGCCGAGCAGGAACCCCACGATCAGGAACAGGATCGCGAGACCCCATCGCGCCCCGCGTCGCGAAGCCGCACTCGACGGCACCGCCTTCACCAGAACCACGGCGATGACCGCGGTCACCGCGGCTCCGATGACGATGCCCCAGAGACCCGACCCGTTCGCCGTTCCGACGAACAGGCCCAGAAACGCTCCGAACGCCGCGACGATCGCCGCGACGAAGAGAACGGAGTGAACAATCGCGCGTTCGGCCATGGTTTAGCCCCCGAGTTTGACGTTGTCGATGCCGACGACCTTGTCGTAGGCCCAGTAGAGGATCAGCACCGCCGCAAGAAGGATTGTGCCGAGCGCGGCGCCGAGCCCCCAATTGAGCGAGGCCGATATGTGATAGGCGATCCGGTTCGAGATGAACACGCCCTTGGTGCCGCCCACGATTTCCGGCGTGATATAGTAACCGATGGCGAGAATGAACACCAGGATCGACCCCGCTCCGATTCCAGGCACGGACTGCGGGAAGTAGACCCGCCAGAACGCCGTCATGTTGGTGGCCCCCAGCGATTTCGCCGCGCGCACATAGCTGGGCGGAATCGTCTGCATCACCGAATACAGCGGCAGGATCATGAACGGCAGCAGGATGTGGGTCATCGCCACGATGGTGCCGAATTGGTTGTTGATCATCACCAATCGCGCCGCGTCGTCCACGAGGCCGAGCCACACGAGGGTGTCGTTGATGACACCCTGCTGCTGCAGCATCACCTTCCAGGCGCTCGTCCTGACCAGAAGCGAGGTCCAGAACGGCAGCAGGACGAGGATCATCAGCATGTTCGCGACCCGCATCGGCAAGTTCGCCAGGATCCACGCCACCGGATAACCCAGAAGGATACAGGAGAAGGTGATCAGCAGGGACATGAACATCGTCCGTTGGAAAAGCACGATGTAGATGCGCTGGCCGGCGTCCCTCGCGCTGACCCCGTCGGGCGTCAGCTGAAGATCCACCGCGTTCAGGAAGTAACCCGGCGTGAAACGGTTCGAATACGTCTGGATCGTCTCCCAAATCGTGGGAATCGCGAAATCCTCGTCCAAATCGATAAACGACTGCCTGAAATCGATCGGATCGGAGCTCCTGGCGGCCAGCATCGCGACGAACAAATCGCCTCTTCCGGGGCCGTCATATCCCGAAACCGCCGCCGCGTCCGCGGCGCGCAAATCAAGGAACAGCGCCACCGGCACGGCTTCCCAGGGAGTCACCTCGATCACCGCGTCCCCATCGGCCAAAACGGTGTAGAGCGCCCAATCGGTGTAGGCCCGCGCGGTCAATGGCAGCAGGTCGACGACCGCGGCGCCGGGAGAGAATCCGATGTCTCCATCGTATCTGTCGCCCGTGAGTCTCTCCAAACGGTCGCGCCTCGCGTCGAGAAACCTGACGTCGGCGTCGCCGGTTCCCGACATGAGGTCGTGCCAGAATCCGCCTTCCTCCCATCGGGGGTCCAACTCGATGATCGCGGCGGCCTGATCCTCGCCGATGTCGTCGATGCCGCGACCGGCCCCGCGGAAGAGCGACGACATGCCCGTGAACTCGTAGTTCAGCCGTGATCCCAGCCGCGTGTGCTCCTTCGCCTCGGCGGCCAGGAACAGATCGAAATAGAACGCCCTCCAGACCGGTTCGGGCGGAAGTCCCTCGCCCGCCTCCCAGTCGTCGAGCGTCGCCGTCGTGCCGGGGAGCGTCTCGGAGACGATCTGGTTCTCGACGGATCGGAACAGCATGTCCGCGATCGGCGCGAGAAAGGTGAGCAGGACGAAAATCAATAGCGGCGCGACCAGAAGCAACGCGCGGATTTTCTGCATCCTGAGCGCCCTGGCGAGCGACTTCTTCAGGGGTGTGCCGTCCGCGGCGAGCATCGGGCCATCGCCCCGCTCCATCGCGGCCTTCATCGACTGATCGTTCATCAGACGCCCTCCGCTACGATTATGGTTCCGGTGGAACAGTCCCTGCGGATCTTGGCCACCTCTTGGTATTCGGGGTCGTTGTAGGCGGACAGCGCGGCCTCGTAGGACGGGAACGCCATCACCACATGGCGGTCGCCGGCACTTCCCTCGAGCACCTCGCCCCGACCTCCGCGGACGACCATTTCGGCCCCGAAACGCTCGAGGATCGGCGTGTCGCGCCGGACATACTCCGGATAACGCTCCGGGTCCGTCACGTCGATGTGGGCGATGATGTAGCCTTTGGGCATCCCGTGTCCTCGCTATGTTGCCAGCGCGGGAGAAGGCAACGCCCCCGCCGCGCCCGGCGGCACCCGATACGCGGGCCGGGCAGGACGCGCAAGCCCCTCCCGACCGGCGGGCCGCCCGGGAGCTTTTCGCTCGGCTTTCGTCATGCCGCCCATCGCGTGTCGGTTCCGTTTCCGCGGCGGGCGGGAACCGTCCCCGCCGCGCCGGATTTTGGACCGCGCCCCGCGAGTGGATCCCGGGGCGCGGCGCGTTTCCTCACTGGGCGAGCCAGGCTTGGAATTTGGCGTCGATGTCGTCTTTGTAGTCGCCCCAGAAGTTGTAGTTCTGCACGAAGGTGTTCTTCGAGTTCTCCGGATCGGTCGGCATATGAGGGGCCATGTCGATTCCGAGTTCGGCGTGCTTGCCGACCAGTGGAGCCGAGGACATGCGGGCCGGACCGTAGGAGATCCACTTGGACTGATCCGCCAGACGCTGCGTGTCGGTGGCGAATTTCAGGAAGTCCAGAACGCGGGCCTCGCGCTCGGGCGGCAGGCCCTTGGGGATCACCCAGCCGTCGATGTCGAACATCTGCCAGTCCCAAAGCATGCCGATGGGCTGGTTCTGCTCCTCGATCGCGGAGAACAGACGTCCGTTGAAGGTGGACCCCATCACGACCTCGCCGTCGGCCAGAAGCTGCGGGGTGTCGGCGCCGGCCGACCACCAGATGACGTCGTCCTTGATGGTGGCGAGCTTGTTGAGCGCGCGGTCCTGCCCCCTTCTGGTGGCCAGAACATCGTAGACGTCCTCGATTCCGACGCCGTCGCAGATCAGCGCCCACTCCATGTTGGCGACCGGCGACTTACGCAGCGCGCGCTTGCCCGGGTACGTCCTGGTGTCGAACACGGCGCAGACATCCTTGGGAGGCCTGTTGCCAACCTTGTCGGTGCGGTAGCCAAAGGTGGTGGAGTACACGATCTGCGGAATGTGGCAGTCGGAAATGATCATGTCGCCGAAGTCTTCCGACGGCGAGGAGCCGTCGTCTCCATCGGCGAGGATCTTGTCATGGTCGACTTCGATGACGAGGCCCTCGTCGCAGAGGCGGATGGCGTCGGGCCCTTCGGCGTCGACCAGATCCCACGTGACATTGCCGACCTCGTTCATGGCGCGCAGCTTCGGCACGGCTTCGGACGAGCTCTCGTCCCAGGTGATCGTCACCCCGGGGTTCATCTTCAGATAGGGCACCACGTAGGCGTTGTGCTGCGATTTCTGGTAGGCGCCTCCCCACGACACGAGCGTCATGCTGTCGGCCATGTGACTCCCGGCGAACGCGGGCAGACCGAAAACGGTCAACGCCGTCGCGGAAAGAAGAGTGGCGGTGAGTTTCATGTTCGTTTCTCCCAGTTCATCCCGGCATGGGGTTTGAAGGGGACGCGCCACCCGGGACGCGGCGCACCCCTCGTCGCGGCGCTCAAGCGTCGAGCGCGCGACAATCCTGCGCCAGCCAACCGATCTCGATCTCCTGGCCCGCCTTGAGGCGTACCGCGTCCGGCGCGTTCCGGGTCTTGACGATGAAGTCCTCGTTGCCGGCCACCGAGAGGCGGAAGCGAAATATGTCGCCCATGTAGATGAATTCCTTGACATGGGCTTTGAGCGTGTGGGCGTCGGACAGCAGGCGGTCGCGGTTGAACTCGACCCTCTCCGGCCTGATCGACACGCGGGTGCGCTCGCCGGCCTTGCTGACGTTGACCGGCTTCGCGTCGATCACGTCTCCCGAGTCGAGCTTCACCTCGCAGCTGTCGGCGCCCATGTTCGTGACCACGCCCTCGAGCGTGTTGTTCTCGCCGATGAACTGGGCGACGAAGCTGTTTCCCGGCTCCTCGTAGAGCGTGTCCGGCGGGGCGATCTGCTGGATGCGGCCGTCGTCGAACACGGCCACGCGATCGGACATGGTCAACGCCTCGGTCTGGTCGTGGGTGACATAGACCGTCGTCAGTCCGAGATCGTGCGCGAGATTGGTGATCTCGAACTGCATGTGCTCCCGAAGCTGCTTGTCGAGGGCGCCGAGGGGTTCGTCCATCAGGACGAGCTCCGGCTCGAACACCAGCGCCCGGGCGAGCGCGATGCGTTGCTGCTGCCCTCCCGACAGCTGCGCCGGTCGGCGGCCTCCGAACTGCCCCATCTGCACCATGTCCAAGGCGCGCTGCACCTTCTCCTCGCGCTCGTCCTTGCCGATTTTCCGCACCTCCAAGGGGAAGGAGAGGTTCTCGGCCACGGTCATGTGCGGGAAGAGGGCGTAGTTCTGGAACACCATCCCGATGCCGCGCTTGTGAGGGGGAATGTTGTTGATCGGCTTGCCGCCGAGGCGGATGTCGCCGTGGGTCGCCGTCTCGAAACCCGCCAGCATCATGAGGCAGGTGGTCTTGCCCGAGCCCGAAGGGCCCAACATCGTGAGAAACTCGCCCTTCGGCAGGGTGAGGTTCAGGTCTTTGACGACGAGCGTCTCCCCGTCGTAGCTCTTCTGCACCCTGTCGAACTCGACGAATGCGTCATCGGTCTGGGCTGAGGTCAACCTCGGCTCCTGTCTGTTGCGGCAGCACCGCTGCCTCCCTGTTTCAACGGATTAGACCAAGCCGAAATCCGCATCGCAAGCCGAAAAGTAGCCAGCCCCTCCAAACGCCGCCACCGGAGCTCCGTCACGATCCCGTGATTGTCCGTGATCATCCGTGAAACCCCAACAATACAAGGGATTGCGCGCCGGAGAGCGGCGGAGGCGATGAGGAATTCCGCCGCGGATTCCGCGCCCTTGGACAGGGGAATCCGGCGCCGCGGCGCCCGGTTGCCGCGATCCGCCGCCCCGGACCGCTGAAGAGGGGACTTCCGGTCCCGAGATGATTCGGCATCCGATTCGCGGCGCGCGCGGAGGCCGAATTCCGTCCACCGTCTCCGCCCGTTGCCGCCCATGGCGACCGAACCAACACTCCGGCCGGAACCATGTCGCGCTCCGCCGGCCGCCAGGGGCCGGAGAACCGGATGATTCGCGCGCTGCCAACGCGATCGCCCCTCGATGAACCGGCGCGTGCCCGGTCGGCCGGAGCCAGCCGGCCGCACCCGCATCGAAGCCGCCGGAATGCGCCGGATATTCGTCCACGGAGGACAACGCGCCCGCGGCATCCGCGACCCCCATGCGGGGATCGCCCGAGAACCCGCGCCGCCCATTCCTTCCGAGAGGCATTGCGCGCCGGGTTTCAGGAGCCGACGGTGGGGAGGTCGCTCCGGTCCCGACGGGTCAAACCGAATGTCGCCGCCTTGACCGGGATTCTCCGCGGGTCGACCTCCTCCGCAGGGCCGGTCACGGCGGCCAAGAGATGCCCGCCCGGCCGACACCGTCCGCACGGCTTGGACGCCGCCCGGAGCCACCTACGGCGGAACCGCGGGAGAGCCGCGGCGGAACAGGCGGGGCCGTGGCCAATCCAAAGTCGGCCATACCCGGGACTGGAGGGAATCCCCCCGCGTCGGCTGGCATCCGGCGGGGCCGGCTTCGGAGCGGCCCGGCGCTCCCGGCTTGGATCCGCGCCGCCGGTCCTCAGCCGTTCACGTCCACAACGACGCGGCCCCGGACGCGGCCCTCGAGAATTTCCC
>JANQKA010000444.1 GCA_028281405.1 Hasllibacter sp.
ATCCGATCGACCCCGACCCTCGCGCATTTGGGAACCGCGGCCGACGTCCGCCCCGAATGGCGCGGAATCCCGGTGACGGGAGTCCGGGATCCCGGAGCATGCGGCGGCGGCAGGTCAACGGCGCGCGGCGCGGAGGCCGGAACGTTCCCGACCCGGAACGGCCTCCGGTTCCTTCGCGGCCGGGCGTCCCGATTCACCCGGCGCGAAACGATCAGGGGGCGCGGTGCTTGCATTACGCCCAAACGCGCGTCAGGGTTCGGGAATGCTGCGGCTTTTCGGCGGGAATCGGAACGGGGGTGGCCGGCGTGCGTTCGGCCATCGGCGGTCGGTCGCTTGGTGTCCCGCCGAACGGGTTCCGGCGTTGCCGGGGAACGCGCGGAAAAATCAGGCGACGGGAACCCGGAGCTCCGGGCGTGGCCGGACCCGGTGACTTGTCTCCGCGCGATTCCCGAATACGTGAATCGCCCGGACGGCGGTCGGGAGGATGGTCCATGAATTCCCCCCGCGTCGCCCTCGCGGGCATGATCCTCGAATCGAACCGCCACGCCAGACCGGCGGCGCGGGCCGATTTCGAAAGCCTGACATGGGTTCGGGGGGACGCGCTCCTCGCCGAGGCGTTGTCGCCCGAGCCGGCGCTCGCCAAGGAATTCTCCGCCTTCGTCCGGGCGATGGAGGCGACGGGCCCATGGACTCCCGCGCCGATCCTGTTGGCGGCCTGCCACCCGCTCGGACCCGTCGAGGAAGCCGTTTTCGAAGCATACTCGGAAGAAGTCCTCGCGGCGTTGGAGCAACCCGTCGACGCCGTCTATCTGTGCCATCACGGCGCGATGGTGGCGACCCACCTCGACGATCCGGACGGGGAACTCGCGGCCCGGATCCGGAACAAGGTCGGCGCGGACGTGCCCATCGTTCAAACGCTCGACCTGCACGGCAACGTATCGGATCGGATGTGCCGGTCCGTCGACCTGATTTGCGGCTACCGCACCAACCCCCATGTCGACATGGTCGAGCGGGGCGAGGAGGCCGCGTTTTCGCTCCGCCGCATCCTATCCGGTCTGGCGGATCCGAAAATCGCCCATGTCAAATTGCCGTTGGCGCCGGCGTCGGTCGGACTTTTGACCGCCTCGGGGCCGTACGGCGAACTCATCGACTTCGGGCAGAAGCGCCAGGCGGAACTCGCGGGCGCGATCCTGAACGTCTCGATATTCGGCAATTTCATTTTTTCCGACGTGCCCGAAAACGGAATCTCCGTGGTGGTCACGGCGCGGCGGGACATTGCGGCGGCGGAGGAGCTGGCCGGGGAATTGGCCGCGAAGGCTTGGGAAACGCGCCACCGCTTCGTCCGGAACCTGACCTCCCTGGAGGAGGCGGTCGACATGGCCGTCGACGGGAACCGCGCGCCCGTTATCTTCTCGGACGCGGGGGACAACCCGGGCGGAGGCGGTTCGGGACGCGCCACCGAATTGCTGTCCGCGCTGGTGGACGCCGGAGCGGAGAATGTTCTCTACGGTTCGTACTTCGATCCCGGGTTGGCGGACGAGGCGCACGGGATGGGAGTCGGCGCGCGATTCGCCGCGCGTTTCAACAGGTCCGCCGGGTCCGAGCCGTGGGAGAGGTGGGACGCGCCGCTCGAGGTCGAGGCGACGGTCGCGGGCTTGCGCGAGGGCGACGTGATGGGGCGGCTGGGCATATTCGCGGGTCGCCGCCTGAAGCTCGGACGCTGCGCCCTGCTGGTGATCGGAGGGATCCGGGTCGTGGTGATTTCCGACCGCGCCCAGACCGCGGACCCCGTGCTGTTCGAAATGTTCGGAATCGACATCGCCGAGGCGCGCACGGTCGTGGTCAAGTCGCGGGGGCACTTCCGCGCGGGCTTTCTCCCGTGGTTCTCGCCGGAGCGGGTGTTCGAGGTCGACACGGCTGGACTCACGTCCCCCGTTCTGGAGCGTTGGCCCTTGGAGCGTGTTCCGAGGCCAAGCTTTCCGCTGGATCCCGACGCCGGTTGGCCATGAGGAAGACGTTCCCGGCGGGGCTTCCATTTCCGCCGATCCCGCCGGAGCCGACGTGCGGGGTCGGCGCGGCGCGACTTGCCACCAGATCCGGAAGCCGGCCATTGGGCGGGTTCGGGCGCCGGGAATTCCGTCGAGCGCCGGCACTGGCCGTCCTTAGAAACATTCCGGAAGAGGTCCTCCTCCCGTTGTTCACGCCGACGCGGGCGTCGGGGATTGCGCGGCGGTCCTTGGCCCCCGATTCGGGCGGTCATCCCCGGAGCGGGTGTCAACCGTCCGCCCCGGGCGGACCGGACGTCCGCTGTTTCGCGGCGTTGGACCCGGCGCGGGCCGGCCGGTCTTGGGAAACGATCGGGACGGGGCTTCCCCTCCCGTTGTTCACGCCGGCGCGGACGTCGGGGATGCGCGGAGACCCCCGGCGA
>JANQKA010000461.1 GCA_028281405.1 Hasllibacter sp.
CAAGGGCCACCTCCAACCGAACCGTTGTCGACATTGCAAGCCAAATCCGGACGGAGAAATGACACACGACCTCGGGCACGGTTCACCGTCGAGAATCGATTGTGGCCCGAATTCACGGCTCCCCGAGGCGAACGGCTGAGACCACGTCAGCTCAGACCCACCAGCGACTCTCAAGGCAACAGGTCCGGGAACACGGCCGTCATGTGGCATGGACGATTGGACGGGCGATGAACGGGTCAGCCTCACGATATTTCACCCGGAAACTTCCGCGAAACAATCATGTGCGTCCCGTCTCTCAAAGCGTCGGGGCACCCGCCGGTGTCCACGTCCTTCCAGGGACTTCCTACTCCCAGTTCGAGCGCATCGAAGCATCGCGTCGCCGGAGAACCCTGCGATCCGAGATTCCCGAAGGGAGATCACGGGCGTGCACCGACCAGGGGACTTGGCAAAAAAACGAACTCCCCTGTGAGATCAGTGGCCTGCGACCGATCTTCGGCGAACTATTGGTCATCGCGTCGCTCATTCGCACCGAAGTGGCGGCCTCCGGTTCCGGTCCAAGACGACCCCGCTCCGCCGGTCGGTATCGGTATGCCAAACACCACCGGTGACGGCGCATTCGACGGAGCTTGGGGGGAGGAGTGGAAAAGCCGGAATCCACGGATTCGTACAATTGACGAGAACCCGCGATTCTCCGGTCCACCAATCCCGCCACACTCAATCTCAATCACGCGGTGGCGGGGTCGGCAAATCGTTGCGGGATGTCATGCGCGAACCGTCGCGGATAGTGGAAAATCCACGAAGCCGCCGTGCGAACCCAAACCATTGGACGATTAGGAAAACGCCTCGACGAACAAATAGTCGGAACCATCGACGAACCCGGATTCCATGCCTTCGACCGTCTGGCCCATGTCCAAGGAATGAATGTTGGAGTCGCCGTCGGTGTCCACGTTGGCGGCGGCGGCGTCCAAGGCGTCGATTTCCACGAATTCGCCAACACCATCGCCCACGGCGAAGTTGGAGATCCCTCCCGCCTCGGAGTCGAAGTCCGCCGAGACCAAATCAAGCGAATCTTGAGCGGCGACCGACGGCGTCACCCCTCCGGCCGGGGATTCGGGGAACACTCCCGAATCATGATCCAATTCCATGTCAAAGTCGCCGATGGCGGGCGTTCCTCCATCGGATGCCCGCTGGCACGCTCCCATCCCTTCATCCGCAATGTCAACGGCGACAATCTCGCCTTCGGCCACGGAGCGCAACGCCGAGTTGGGCGCGGGTTGCACGGCTGTTATTTTAAAATCCTGTGGAGTGGCGGCGCCGTGCTGGTCCGTCGCAACGACGGTAATCGTCCTTTCGGTATCACTCCCGGACAAGCCCAGGAAAGTACCCGATATCACGCCGTCGATCACGGTCAAGCCGGTACCCGCCAAGCCGCTCACCGAGAATGTCAGATCCGACCCCGCATCGGGATCCACAAATCCAGTGGAAAGATCGATCTCGGAAATTTCCGAACCTTGCGTGAGGGTTTTATTCTCCAAGGGCGACGATGTGGAAATCTTTGGCGCGGTGTTGACAGTAACGTTAAAAGATGGAAGCAAGCCCCATCTTCCCACATGTTGATCTGCCCCGCTTTCGGAGTCAATGCCATAATTCGCGAAATTCCCGCCGTGAAAAACACGCATGACAATTTCGAAGGTATCATCCGTCCTCTGCCCGACACCGTTTGTCCCGGAGTAATTTTCGTCAAGTGTTCCCGATATAATCCCGTTCCTGAAGGACAATCCGATGCCCGGACCATCGAGGAATCCCCAAAAGCCTTGAGCAAGCGCGTCCCAGGGATGATCCTTCGAATCGAGCCTTCCCACCCGGGCCTGGTAAGTCAACCCGTCGTTGTCCAGGTCACTGAAAAGATGCCTTATGTCGATCGGCGTTACCGCCCTGCCTTTCGTGAACACAACAGTGTCGTCCGCGATAACCCTTGTCTCATCAACATCTCCGGTTCCTTCAAGACGTGGAATCAACACCACGGGATCACGGTTGGCCTGCCCGGTCGAATTCACCGCCGTAATCGTGAACGGCTGAATATGGGTTCCGCCGTTTCCGTCATCGGCTTCCACGGTGATGTTGTGGACCCCCGGGTTCGCGATTGTTCCAGTGATCAGTCCGTTCGAGGAATTGAATGACAAACCCGCGGGCAATCCGCTCTGCGACCCCACCTTGAAGGAAAACGTCAGATTGTCGCCGTCGGGATCCTGGAAGGCTCCCTTGATCGAGATCGGTGTAATCGATTTGTCCGTCAGCACTGTTCTATTCCGCAAATTGAACGGGGCGTTTTCCGGATCACGGTTCGTTTGCAATTTTATATGGTCCGTGACTTGGGAGCCATGCTCATCCGTCGCCGTCACGGTTATTGTCCTCTCGGTGACCCCACCGGAAAATCCCGCGAAAATTCCCGAAATCACGTTGTCGGCGAAACGAAGGCCGGTTCCATCCAAGCCCTCCACCGAGAACGTCATCCCCGGTCCCGGGTCCGGATCCTCGAATCCGCCGGAAACGTCAATCGAGGGAATCGTCCAGCCCTCTTCGACAAAGATATCCTCCAAGGGCGACGATGACGAAACCTTCGGGGGAGTGTTGACCTTCACATTGAAAGTTGGAAGCAAGCCCCAATGCTGCACGCTGGTGCTGCCAGCCCTGTTCGGATCGTCCGCAAGTCCAAGATGCACCCACTTGGCGTTGGCGATGTTGTCCGCGGGGCCGTCGAAAATCCTGAGAACGATTTCAAAGGTATCGTCGGTGTAGTGCCCGGCCTTGTCCCCCGTCGACGCCGAGTAATTTTCGCTGAACCTTCCAGAAATCACCCCGTTTTGGACCGACAACCCGAAATTCGAGTCATCAAGACTTATCCAGTGAGCAATATTGTCCGAGGGATTGTCCGCCGCGTTCAGTCTTCCCACATATGCTTCGTAGTTCAATTCATCGCCTTTCAGATCATTGAACGGAAGCCTTATATCGATCGGAATTATCTCTCTTCCTTTATCAAACACCACCGTGCCGTCCTTGAGAATCCTGGTCTCGTTCGCATCTCCGGTGTCTTGCGCCAGCGGGACCAATAATACGGGAGTTCGATTTCCGGGGCCCTGGGAATCCTTCGCCGTGATACTGAATGTTTGACTATGGTTTCCCCCCTTTCCATCATCGGCCACTACGGTGATTTCATGGCTGCCCGCGTTCGCGATGGTTCCCGTGATCAACCCGGTTGAATCGTTGTAAGTCAAGCCGGTCGGCAACCCATTCCGCGATCCCACCGAGAAGGAAAACGACAAATCGTCGCCATCGGGATCGCGGAAGGCTCCATCGACCGAGATTGGAGTTATGCTTTGGTTCTTCAGAGTGGTCCTGTCCCGCAAAGTGAATACATTGTCCTCCGGCGCCAAATTTCGAACCAATCTGATTTCGTCGGTGGTGGAAGCTCCGTATTCATCCGTCGCCGTCACGGCGATGGTCATTTCCGTCCGCGAACCGGAAAATCCCGTGAAAGAACCCCAAATCGTGTTGTTCGTGAAACTCAGGCCGGTTTGCTCCAAACCGTCCACAGAGAACGTCAGTTTCGAGCCGACGTCGGAATCCTCGAATCCCCGAGAGATGTCGACGGAACGAATCCTCTCCCCCTCCGTGAGAAATATATCCTCCAAGGCCGAATGCGTGGAAATGTTCGGGGCCGTGTTGACTTTCACATTGAACGTCGGGAGCAATCCCCATTCCGACTCATCCCGGCTGGTACCCCTCGCCGGGTTCTCCTCAAGCCCGAGGGTCGCATATTTGACTCCCCCCTCTGATCCGTCCCTCACTCTTAGAACGACTTCGAAGTAATCATCGATATACCGCCCGGTCGCCGCCCTCGAACCCGGTTCGTAATTTTCGCTGAACGTTCCCGAGATCACTCCGTTGGAGATGGACAACCCGATGATTCCATGCTCGAGTCGCAGCCACTCACCACTGTCTCCTGGGTTGTCCACATCCTCCAACCTTCCCACGAAGGCTTCATAGACCAACTCGTCGTTATCCGGGTCATTGAACAGAGGTTTGATGTCGATTGGCTTTATCGCCCTGCCCTTCGTGAACACCACCGCATCGTCCTCGAGTATCCTCGACTCGTTCACATCACCGGTGCCCGCCAAGCGCGGAAACAAGACCTCGGGAGACCGATCGCCCTCGCCCGCTGGGCTCTCCGCGGTTAATGTGAACGATTGACTATGGGTATCGCCATTCCCGTCAACGGCGTCGACGGTGATCGCATGGGTTCCCGCGTCCGCGATGGTTCCCGTGATCAAGCCGCTCCCTTGATTATACCGCAATCCGATTGAGGAGAGTGATCCTTGCTGGACCCCGGTCTCCACCGAGAAGGTATAAGTCAGATCATCGCCGTCGGGGTCGTGAAACGCGCCGTCGATCGCGATGGGTGAAATTGTATCGCCCGTCAGAACGGTTCTATCCCGCAAGGCGAACATCGACGACTCCGGAGCCGAGTTTGAATACAGTCGGACTTGGTACGTGGTGGCAATATCGTGTTCATCCGTCGCGGTCACGATAACCGTCCTCTCGGTCTCGCCACCGGAAAACCCCGTGAAAGTCCCCGAAATCTTGCCATTGGCGAAACTCAGACCGGTTTCATCCAAACCCTCCACCGAGAAATTCAATGCCGACCCCGCGTCCGGATCATCAAATCCCGCGGAAACGTCGATCTCGGATATCGTCGAACCAATCGTAAAGGTCGAATCCACCACAGGCGCCGCCGAAACTTGCGGAGCGGTGTTGACTAAGACATTGAAGGTCGGAAGCAATCCCCAATCCCACACGCTCTCGCTGTTCCTTCCCGGGTCAGTCTCGAGCCCGAGATGCGCGTATCTGACGCTCGCGCCCCCATCGTTCACTCTTAGAACAATTTCAAACAACGTATCGGTATACCGCCCGCGCGCGCCTCCCATGCCTCCCTCGTAATCTTCGGTCAACGTACCCGTTATCACTCCGTTGTCGATGGACAACCGGATGTTCGGGTGGTCGAGTCGCAGCCAATGACTTTCGTCGCGGGGATTGTCCGCATCCATCAACCTTCCAACAAAGGCTTCGTAGGTCAGATCGTCATTGTCCGGGTCATTGAAGAATGGTTTAATGTCGATCGGCGTTATCTGCCTCCCCTTCGTGAATACCACCGTATTGTCCACGAATATCCTTGTCTCATTCACATTTCCGGTGCCCCGCAATCGATCACCCAACACCACGGGATCCCGATCCTCTTGTGACTGAGCGGGATCCTTCGCCGTTATTGTGAAATGCTGACTATGGATTCCACCCTTTCCATCATCGGCGTCGACGAAAATGTCATGAACGCGCTCATCCCCGAGGGTTCCCGTAATCAAACCCGTCGATCGGTCGAAACTCAAACCATCCGGCAACGCATTGGAACCAATCTGCTTATACACGGTGTATGTCAGGTCATCGCCATCGGGGTCGTGAAACGCGCCGAAGACCGAGATTGGCGTGATCTCGCTGTTCGTAAGGGCCGTTCTGTCGCTCAAGGCGAACAGGCCGTTCTCCGGCGCCGTGTTCTGATACAGCGTGAATTGGTCCGTGGTGGCCGAGCCATGTTCATCAGTCGCCGTCACGGAGATCGTTCTCTCGGTGTCACCATTGGAGAATCCCGTGAAGAATCCAGAAATTGCATTGCTATGGAAATTCAAACCGGTTCCCTCCAATCCATCCACCGAATACGTCAGTGTCGATCCCGTGTCCGGGTCCTCGAAAGCAGCGGCGATGTCGATGTCGCGTATCCTCGATCTCCTCGTCGCGAACGCATCCTCGAGCGGCGACGATGTCGAAAGTTCCGGGGCCGTGTTGACTGTCACGTTGAATGTCGGTAGCAATCCCCAGTCAAACACACTGACGTTGCTTCCCCTCGCGCTGTCCGTCTCAAGCCCCAAATGCGCGTAATTGACGCTTGCCCCTCCGTCATTCACCCTTAGCACGATTTCAAAGGAATTATCGGTATACCGCCCGGCCGCTCCTCCCGTGCCCCCTCTGTATAATTCATTCATCGTTCCGGATATCACCCCGTTGTCGATGGATAACCCGATGTTCGCGTGGTCAAGTCGCAACCAATGACTGGTGTCGTCGGGGTTGTCCGCGTCATTCAATCTCCCAACAAAGGCTTCGTAAGTCAACAAGTCGTTGTCCGGATCATTGAACAGGGGTTTCAGATCGATGGGTGTAATCGCCCTGCCTTTGGTGAACACGACATCGCCATCCGCGAATATCCTGGTTTCATTCACATCTCCTGTGCCTCGAAGCCGCGGGACCAACACCTCTGGAATCCGATCTGCTTGCCCCGTCGGAGACTCGGCGGATATCGTGAACGATTGGCTAAGGGTTCCGCCATTACCGTCATCGGCCGACACGGTGATCTCATGGTCTCCGGCGTCCGATATCGCTCCTTTGATCGAACCTGTCCTGCCATCGTAGCGCAAACCGATGGAAGCGAGAGTTCCAGCCTGTTGGCCGACCGCGAAGGAAAACGTCAGATCGTCGCCGTCGGCATCAAGGAACGCCCCTTCCACCTCGACGGGCGTAATCGCATCTCCCGTCAAAACGGTTCTGTCCAGCAAGCCGGATCCCGCGATTTCCGGCTCCGAATTCTGATACAATTCGATCCGGTCCGTGGTGGACACTCCGTGTTCATCCGTCGCCGTAACGAATATTGTCCTTTGGGTTTCTCCCCCGGAAAATCCCCCGAATGTTCCCGAAATCACGTTGTTGACGAATGTCAGGCCGGTCCCCTCCAATCCCTTCACAGAGAACGTCAGCGCCGCGCCGATGTCCGGATCCTCGAATCTGGAGGAAACGTCGAACGAGCGTATCGCCGATCCCGCCGTGACGGTTATATCTTCCAAGGGGGAGATCGCCGATACCATCGGAGCCGTATTGACCTTTACATTGAAGGTCGGAAGCAAGCCCCAGTCCCACAAGCTCTCGTTGTCCCTTTCCTGATCCGTTTCAAGTCCGAGATTCGCGTATCTGTGGCCACTTTCAAAACCGTCATACACCCTTAGAACGATTTCAAAGAGATCGTCGGTGTAGCGTCCGTCGATCACTCCCGCGTAGTCGGCGCTCAACGTTCCGGATATCACTCCGTTCTCGACGGACAATCCGAAATTCGCATCGTGAAGCCGCACCAAATGATTGCGCGCATCCCGCGGGTTGTCCCGTTCTTCCAAACTTCCAACCCAGGCTTCGTAGGTCAACGCGTCGTTGTCCGGATCATTGAACAGAGGTCTGAAGTCGATCGGATCTATCTCCCTCCCTTTCGTGAAAACAAACGTGTCGTCCGCGAGAATTCTCGTCTCATTCACATCCCCGGTTCCACTCAGGCGGGGCGCCAACACCACGGGGTCCCGATCGACCTGCGCCGGGTCCGGATCCACCGCTGTTATGGTGAACGCATCTTGATGGGAAAGTCTTCCTAATGCTGTACTGTTGAATTGGGCGGTAATATTATACATGCCCGCATTGGCGATGGTTCCCGTGAGCAGCCCGGTTGAATAGTCATACTCCAAGCCAAGCGAAGAGAGCGATGGCCTGTCTCTGGAATCCAAATTGATCACCAAGAAAGAAGCCGACAGATCGTCACGATCGGGAATATCAAACGCGCCGTCGATCGCGATGGGCGTAATCCGCGTTCCAGTTTGGACGGTCCTATCCTTCAGGTCGAACACCGAGTTCCTCGGTTGCGTGTATATGTGGAATTCGAAACTGTCCGAGATGGACGCGCCGTGTTCATCCGTTGCCGTGATGATTATCTCGTTTGGCGCTCCGGTGGCGGACGGGGCGCCTCCGCCTCCAACTTGTCTGAATTCGTTGTTGACGAATTCCAAGCCGGTTCCTTCCAAGCCGTCCACCGAGTATGTCAGCCTCGCCCCCGGGTCTGGATCATCAAATACCATGGCGACGGGGATCGGACTGATCAATTGGCCCTGGACAACCGATAAATCGTCGATGGGTGACGATACCCTTGGAGCCGTGTTCACATTCACGGTGAAGCTTGGAAGCAAGCCCCAGTCATACACGCTACTGCTGCTGCCTCTACCCGAAGCTAGTCCAAAATTCGCGTATTTCACGCCGTCCGTGGCCGGGTCGCTGACCCTCAGAACGATTTCGAAGGATTCGTCGGTGTAGGCTCCGTCCTGGGCTCCCGCGTAATTCCCGCTCAACGTTCCCGATATTACTCCGTCGATGAATGACAGCCCGAAATTCGAATCACCAAGGTTTGTCCAGTTTCCAGAATCGCCGTCGCTGGGACTGTCCACCGCCGTCAACCTCCCGACGAAAGCTTCGAAGGTCAACACGTCGTTGTCCGGGTCGTTGAAAATGGACTTGATATCGATAGGCGTTATCGCTTCACCTTTGGTGAACACCACATCGCCATCCATATAGATCCTCGTCTCATCTGGATTCCCGGTATTCAGGCGTTGAACCAGCACCTCGGGAGCCCTGTCGCCTTGCGACTGCCCCGGATCCTCGGCCGCGATCGTGAATGATTGGCTATGCGTCCCACCCTTCCCGTCAACGGCGGTGACGGTTATCTCATGGATGGCCGCGTCGGTGATCGTTCCCGTGATCACCCCGGTCCTATCGTCGAAATCCAATCCAATCGAATCAAGTGCCGCGCGCTGATTCCCCACCGCGAAGGAAAACTCCAAATCGTCGCCGTCCGCATCCCGGAACGCGGCGTCGATCCCGATGGTAATCATCTGGCCCGTCGTAACGGTTCTGTTCCCCAAGGCGACAACCGTTTCCGGCGCCGAGTTCAAACGCAGCACGACCAGATCGGAAGTGGCCGCTCCGTGTTCATCCGTCGCCGTTACGGTAATCGTCTTTTCCGATTCCCCCACGGAAAAATTCGTGAAGGTTCCCGTAATCATGTTGCTGGAGAAACTCAGGCCTGTTCCATCCAAGCCGATCACGGAGAACGACAGCGTCGAGTCCGCGTCCGGATCATCGAATCCCGCGGAAACGTTGAACGAGAGTATCTCCTGCCCCGACGTGACGAATACATCCTCCAAGGGCGACGTTTCCGAGATCAATGGAGCGGTGTTTATCTTCACATTGAAGGTCGGAAGCAATCCCCATTCCAAAACGCTTTCGCTCTCCGCGCCCGCCTCAAGCCCCAAATGCGCGTATTTGACACCCCCGGTCTCACCGTCATACACCCTCAGTACGATTTCAAAGGAGTCATCGGTGTATTCCCCGCCCGCCGCTCCCGCGTAATCCTGACTCAGCACCCCGGAAATAATCCCGCTGTCGACGGACAACCCGAAGTTCGCATGGTCGAGTCGCACCAATTCACCGCGCGCGTCGCGGGGATTTTCCACCTCCTGCAAGCTGCCCACCCATGCCTCGTAGGTCAACTCGTCGTTGTCCGGATCATTGAACAGCGATCTCACGTCGATCGGCGCTATCGCCCTCCCCTTCGTGAACACCACCATGCCGTCGGCGAGAATCCTTGTCTCATTCACATCCCCGGTGCCGCTCAGGCGGGGAACCAACACCACGGGATCCCGATCTACCGGCACCGGGTCCGGGTCCACCGCCGTTATGCCGAATGACTTGCTTTGGGTTCCGCCATTTCCGTCGTCGGCGTTGACAATGATCGCGTGGGCGCCCGCGTTCGCGATAATTCCCGTGATCAATCCGGTCTCTTGATCGTATCCCAAGCCGATGGAGGAGAGTGTACCGCTCTGGGAACCCACCTCGAAGGAAAACGTCGGATTGACGCCCGCGGGAAAACGGAACGCGCCGTCTACCGAGATGGGCGTTATCGCGCTTCCGGTCAGAACGGTTCTGTCATGCAGGGCGAACAGAGTTCCTCCCTGTTGCCCTGTCGTGTCGGGGTTCTGGCCCGGATTCGTCACGTCTCCGCCGGGATTGTCCACCGGGTTGCTCCCGCCGCCGTTCCCGTCCGGATTGTCCATCGGGTTGCTCCCGCCGCCATTCCCGCCCGGATTGTCCATCGGGTTGCTCCCGCCGCCATTCCCGCCCGGATTGTCCATCGGGTTGCCTCCTCCATTCCCTCCCGATGTGGCGGAATCCGTCGCCTCGGCGGTGAAGGTGTGCGTCGCGGTGGCGGCGCCGTCGGTGGCGGTCACGGTGATTGTCACGTCCCCGCTACCCGTGAAGGAGCCGGTGATCCGATCGCCCTCCAGCGCAAGTCCGAGGTTGGCGGAATTCAGAGTGATATCCCTGCCCCCAACCCTCGCGGTCGCGGAGTAGGTCAGGGTGTCGCTGTCCGGGTCGTCGAACCAAGTGCTCAAGTCGACTGGCAGGTCCGCGCCGGGGTCCACGGTCGCCGGCGCGACCGAAGTCGCCGCGGGCGACCTGTTGGGCGCGGCCATCACGGTTACCGTGAATTCCCGGGATGTGCCGGCTCCGTTCGCGTCTGTTGCGGTGACCCGGATCGTCAGGGTGCCCGCGGTGGACGGCGCCCCCTCGATCATGTCTCCCCGCAGCGACAACCCGGTGCCGGTCAGGGCGGTCAAGGTCGAACCTTCCACCCGTTGCGCCATGAAGGTCAAATCCGTCCCCTCGGGGTCGCTGAACGCCTCGCCCAGGTCGATGGACGGCATGTCTTGGCCGACGACCGCGTCCACGTTCGCGGGAAGGGGTGTGCCCCCGGCCACCGGCTTTTGATTCGCCGAAATGACGATCCTGTGTTCGACGGACCCACCGCCCTCGCCGTTGGTGATGGTGACAATGACCGTCACGTCTTCCGCTCCGGTGAGCGTGCCGGTGATCTCGTTGGTCGTTCCGTCGAACGACAGCCCATGATCCTCCCGGCTGAACTGGACCGCGTAGACCAGATCGTTCCCGCCGATATCTGGATCCCCGAATCCGGAGGTGACGTCGATGGCTTCGATCTCGTCCCCCACCGCCGCGTGCCGGTCCCCCGCGAGTTGGGCGACCTCCGCCCTTGGCCTTCCACCACGCGCCGCGGGGTTTTCCGCCGTGATGTTGACCGTCCTCGCGACCGAGTCGCCGTTCTCGTTCGAGGCGATGACGCGGATCGCCACGGTGCCCGCGCCCTCGAGCCTTCCGACGATTCGACCGTTTTCATCGAGGCTCAGCCCGACCGTGCTCAGATCCTCGCCGTTCTCCAAGCTCGCCGAGAAATTGATCTCGCCGCCGCTCTCGGAAGCGAAGTAGGAAGCGGACAGGTTGATCGGAACGATGTCGGACCCGGCGTCGACCGTCAGGTCCGAGAGGGGATTGTTCGAATTTCCGAGGGATCCGGTCCCCGGAGCGGGGTCTCCTTCGCTCCCGGTACCACCTCCGGGGGCGGCGCTTCCGCCGCCCCCGCCACCGCCGCATCCGGTGAGCGCCGCCGCGGCGCCAATCACTCCGAAGGTCGCCCGCGCGCTCCGCGGGCGGGTCATTGACGCGGACGGCCAACCGGGCCGCCCGTTCAATTGGGTTTTGTCAGGAAAAATCAGCACGGGTCACATCCTCCTGATATAGTGGATGGTCATTTTGGTTTGGAAGCGCGGAACGCACGAAGCCCCGTGCGGTGGAACGGAACGTTCCGTCCAACCGATGGAATCCTGGTGTCGATCCGCCGTGAAGAGGAGGCGCGGGGTTTGGCGGGACGGAGTCCCTCCGCGCCGAGGACGTTCTCACTCCCGTCCCCGTGTTCCCTTGAGGAACCGTGGCGGACGGCGGACTCTTGAATAAACGGTGGGCACTTGAATAACTGGGATTCGGGTCGCCTCGCGGGAGAATCCCGCCGTCCGGCCCCGCTTCCAATCCGGACGGAATTTCGTCGACCGCCTCCGGCGGTCGTGGGGAATGAAGGAAAGGCGGATTTCCCGCCGCTCGGGACGCCGCGGTTCCTCGACGGCTCGGTTGATCTGGAAATTCCGAGTTCGGGGTTCCAGGGATTCCGTCGGGACGGCACCACCCTATGGCCTCGGCGAAGCTTCCGGATGAGCCTGACCTGTCGGGCCGACCCGCCCGCCCGATTTTTCAGGCGTGAAGAGGTTGATCCGTCGCCGGTGACACGGATTGGCCGCGCTCCGACCACCAGAGTCACGGGGGGATGAACAAACAGCCCGACGCCACCCACCTTCCGCGGGCTTGCGCCACCCCTTGATACCGCAGCGTCCATCGCCGTGCCTCCCGTTTCCGCGGTGGCGGACTTCGTCCGTCCCACGCGCCCCCTAAAAGCCAGCCCAGGCGCGCCGGGACCAGTTTCCTCATCGGAGGCCACGATGCCGGTACCACGCGATTCTCCGTCATGCAACCCCTTCGTCGATCTTCGATTCATACACGGTGGAAATTCGCCACCGGTCCCGGGAACGGACCTCACCGCGGCACCAACCTACCATCGCCGCCACATCCAAAGGCGCCGCCGCCACACCCCGAGGCGCCTCCACTTTCTCACCCACGCCGCCGCCGCCACTTCCCGCGACGCCTACACCTCCTCGCCCCACGCCACCGCCGCCGAGTTCCCCAAAGCACCGCCGCCGCCACTCCCCGCGGCGCAGCCCCCGCCACGCCCAACGCCGCCGCCGCAGCCACGCCCAACGCCGCCGCCGCCGCCACGCCCAACGCCGCCGCCGCCACGCT
>JANQKA010000501.1 GCA_028281405.1 Hasllibacter sp.
TTTGATGACAATTCTTGGGGATTGCTTGCGCCAACACGGAAACTTACAATGCCGACCAGGGGTCGGCAATGCGGTTGTCCCGGACGCCGCCGGGCGGTCAAGGCCGAACCGCGGTCACCGATTCGGCGGTGGCCCGCCACCGCGAAACGGAGGCCTCCGCCCCGGGATCTTCGTCCGGTAGCGCGGTGGCCTTGCGGAAAATCCGGAATTCCACCGCCCGCGGCGACCCGGACTTCGCGAATCTCCTTGCCACGAACCGGGGGATCGGCGAGTCTCCCGCCGATCATCCGGGATCGGACGCCGGGCACGGGGGGCGGGGACATGGATTGGACGACTCAAATCGACGGCTACTGCGAGCGGCTGGGCCCCGACTACTGGGCCGAACCGGTCAACGCCGTCACCAACGCCGCATTCCTGATCGCGGCGGTCGTCGTCTGGCGCCGGGGACTGGCGGGGGTGGAGAAGGCGCTCGCGGTCATACTGTTCGCGATCGGAATCGGATCCTATCTGTTCCACACCCACGCGATGGTTTGGGCGTCGGTCGCCGACGTGACGCCGATCCTGATCTTCATCATGGTCTATATCCACGCCGCCAACCGCATGTTCTGGGGCATGAACAGGATCTATTCCACGGCGGGAGCCCTGCTGTTCATCCCCTACCTTTGGTTCGGCGCGGTTCTGTTCCAAGCCATTCCGTTCTTCGCGATCTCGTCGGTCTATTGGCCCGTGGCCCTTCTGATTTTAATCTACGCCGCGCTGCTCCGGAGGCGGATGCCGCGGACCGCCGCCGGTCTCGCGGCCGGCGGCGGCGTGTTGTGCCTGAGCCTTCTGTTCCGTTCACTGGACGAGGCGTTTTGCCCGAGCGTTCCAATCGGGACGCATTTCGTCTGGCATATCCTGAACGGCGCGATGCTGGGTTGGATGATCGAGGTTTTGCGGCGGCATCGGCTATCCGGCGTCTCACGGGGCACGGCTTCCCACGCGCCGCCCGCGGAGTGATCGGCGCCCGATCTCCCGCTCCCCGGTCGCGGCTTGCGGATTCCGGCGCGGAAGGGTAGACGCCCCGCGACCGGATCGGAGCGAAACATGGGAATCGATATCGACACCGCGCGCCGGGTGGCGCGTCTGGCTCGGATCGCCGTGGAGGAGGAAAGCCTTCCGGGGTTGGCGGAAGAGTTCAACCGCGTTCTGGCCTTCATCGACGAATTGGAGGAAGTCGACGTGGAGGGTGTCGAACCGATGACGTCCGTCACCCCCATGCGCCTCCCGCGCCGCGGCGACGAAGTGACGGATGGGGGAGCGCCGGACAAGGTGACCTCGAACGCTCCGGACGCCCGGGAGGGCTTTTTCACCGTGCCGAAGGTGGTCGAGTGATGGGCGAACTGACGGGCATGACAATCGCCGAGGCGCGGGACCGTCTGCGGGCGGGCGAGGTGACGGCCGTGGAACTGACGGAAGCCTGCCTTTCGGCCATCGACGCGGCGGACGCGTTGGGAGCGTTCGTTCACAAGACGCCGGAAATCGCATTGGAGCGAGCGAAGGCCGCGGATGTCCGGATCGCCGCGGGGGACGCTCCGGCGATGTGCGGCATCCCCGTGGGAATCAAGGATCTATTCTGCACCGAGGGTGTGCCTTCGCAGGCGGCTTCGCGCATTCTCGACGGCTTCGTGCCCGGGTACGAATCGACCGTGTCCGCCCGGTTGCGCGACGCGGGGGCGGTGATGCTCGGAAAACTCAACATGGACGAGTTCGCCATGGGGTCGTCCAACGAAAGCTCCGTCTACGGCGAGGCGGTGAACCCGTGGCGGCGCGGCAACGACGACGCGCGTCTGACGCCGGGCGGCTCGTCCGGCGGGTCCGCCTCCGCGGTGGCGGCGGACCTGTGCCTCGCGGCGACCGGCACCGACACGGGCGGGTCGATCCGCCAGCCGGCGGCCTTCACCGGCACCACCGGTCTGAAGCCGACCTACGGCCGCTGCTCCCGCTGGGGCATAATCGCTTTCGCCTCGTCGCTGGATCAGGCGGGCCCGATTACGAAGTCCGTGCGCGACGCGGCGATCATGCTGGGCGCCATGGCCGGACACGACCCCAGGGACTCCACTTCGGCGGATGTTCCGGTGCCGGATTTCGAGGCGGCGTTGAAGGGAGACGTCAGGGGAAAGGTCATCGGCGTTCCGAAGGAATACCGGATGGACGGCATGCCCGCGGAGATCGAAGAATTGTGGACCCGCGGCGGCTCAATGCTGAAGGACGCGGGAGCCGAAATCCGCGACATTTCGCTCCCGCACACCAAATACGCGCTGCCCGCGTACTATGTCATCGCGCCCGCCGAGGCGTCGTCCAACCTCGCCCGGTACGACGGGGTGCGGTACGGCCACAGAGCCAAACTCGCGGAAGGCGACGGCATCGTGGAGATGTACCGGAAGACCCGCGCCGAGGGATTCGGCCACGAAGTCCAGCGCAGGGTGATGATCGGCACATACGTGCTCTCGGAGGGCTTCTACGACGCCTACTACAACCGGGCCAGGAAAGTGCGGGCCCTCATCAAAAAGGACTTCGAGGACGCCTTCGCCGATGGCGTCGACGCGATTTTGACTCCCGCGACGCCGTCCGCGGCCTTCGGCTTGGGGGAATTGACCGACGCCGACCCGGTGAGGATGTATCTCAACGACGTGTTCACGGTGACGGTGAATCTGGCCGGGCTGCCGGGAATAAGCGTTCCCGCCGGTTTGGACCGCATGGGGCTGCCGCTTGGCCTGCAGTTGATCGGCAAGCCCTGGGCCGAGGCCGAACTGCTCAACACGGCCCGCGCCTTGGAGGACGCCATCGGTTTCGCCTCCAAGCCGGATCGCTGGTGGTAAGGGCTGGTCGGAGGATCGGACGATGAGGGCCATGAGGTTCACGGCTGGGCTTTTGACGGCGGCGATGCTGGCCGGATGCGGAGGCGATCCGCCCCCCCGCTCGATTCCGCGCATCGACCCGTCGCAGGTCGGTCCCCAGGGGCCGGGGCGGGCGTCCATCGACGCCGCGGCACGCGGCGGGCCAACCGCCGGTTCGCCGGGCGCCGTGTTCGGATCCGGAATTTCCGACGAGCAGGATTTCGACGCCGTGGCCTCCCGCGAGACCATAGAGTCGGACGCGGAGCGAATCGCTCGGCAGCGCGACCGGTATCGCTTGATAGCTCCCACCACCCTGCCGAGCCGGGACGAGCGGGCCGGCCCGTCGATCGTGGAATACGCGCTGTCCACGGTTCATCCCCCCGGCAGGCAGGTTTACCGCCGCTTCCGCCTGTTTCGGCGCAGTCACGTGGCCAGTTGCTCGAAATACGGCTCCTCCGACTTGGCGCAGGAAGCGTTCCTATCCCTCGGCGGCCCCCAAAAAGACCGTGAAAACCTGGATCCGGACGGCGACGGCTACGCCTGCGGTTGGGATCCCGGACCATTCCGCGAAGTTGCCGGACGTTGAGACCAATCTGCCGGTGATCGACCGGCCTTCGCCCTGCCGCGGCGTCCGAAAGAACGGGGCGGTCGCGGACATGGTGGTCATACACCACACGGCGATGTCGTCGGTTGAGTCCGCGTTGGAGCGCCTGACCGACGCCGACGCCGGCGTCTCCAGCCATTACATGATCGGGGACGATGGGACGCTGTGGCGGCTGGTTCCGGAAAGTCTCCGCGCCTGGCATGCCGGAGCCGGATCTTGGGGAGGGAACACCGACGTGAATTCGAGTTCCATCGGAATCGAACTCGACAATCCCGGCGACCGCCCCTACGCGGCGGCGCAGATGGACGCGCTGGAACTGCTTCTCGCGGACATCATCGAACGGCGCGGGATCGCGCCCGAGCGGGTGATCGGCCACGCGGACATGGCGCCGGAGCGCAAGCGGGATCCCGGGCCCCGTTTCGATTGGCGGCGTTTGGCGCTTCGCGGGCTTTCCATTTGGCCCGGGAGCGGAACAGGTTCTCCGGGAACCGCGGCGGATTGGCCGG
>JANQKA010000510.1 GCA_028281405.1 Hasllibacter sp.
GCCGGGTGAATATGTACGCGGATCTTCGGAGCGCGCCGACAACCATCGTCATTCGATGCGGTGTCACACCGAAGTCGCCGGAACTCCGCCAATGGAGAACCGGGGGGATGAAAGAATCCGTGGCGCGGGCCTCGTGGAGTCCACGCGGGCCGTCGAAGGACTCCGAACACCGCCGTCGACAGTTGTTGTGTTCTCGCCCAAGTCGCCGGCGCTTTATTCTCCGGCGTTTCGCCCCACACGCTGGCGAATCGCGGTGAACACCCCGGCCGCCACGACCACGGACGCTCCCAACGCCACGTTCCAACGAATCGATTCGCCGAACACGGCGATGCCGATTCCGGTGGCGAACACGAGTTGGAAGTAGGCGAAGGGCTGCACCGAGCTGGCTTCGGCGACCTCGTAGGTTCGGATCAGCAACCAGTGGCCCAGCGCCCCGCTGACGCACAGGGCGGCCATCCAAATCCAGTCCGGGGCGCTCATGGGTTCCCAAAACCACAGGCCTAGGGCGGTGGCCCCGACGGCTCCCGTGGTTCCGGTCCAGAAGAAACTGGTCGCGGCGGTGTCCCTGCGGGCGGCGTGGCGGGTGAGGAGCGCGTAGATGGCGAACATGATCGCGGAGATGAGCGGCACGACGGCGGCGGGAGAAAACACCGCTATGCCCGGTTGAAGGATGATCAGGACGCCGACGAATCCGGCGCCGATCGCCGCCCAGCGGCGCCAGCCGACGCGCTCGCCGAGGACCGGACCGGACAGCGCGGCGACGAGCAGCGGGTAGCAGGCGAACACCGCGTGGCTTTCCACGAGGCCGAGCAGGACGAAGCCCAGGACCATCACGTTGATTTCGGCGATCAGGAGCAGTCCGCGCGCGGTTTGAAGAATCGGCTGCTGGGTGCGGGCCGCGGCGCGAAGGCCCCCGAGGGAGCGGGAGGCGACGGTCAGCACGAACGCGGCGAAGAACCAGTAACGGATCATCACGACCATCGGCACGTTGTACGTGCCCGCGAGGTGCCGGGAGATCCCGTCCTGCGCCGCGAAGACGATCATGGCCGCGATCATCAGAACCACGCCGCGGCCCGTGTCGTTGCCCATCATCGCAGACGTCCGGTCATCATGTGCCGTTTCCTTCCGAAGCCCGGCGCCCGCTCCACGTCGAATCCGGCGTCGGTCAGGGCCCGGCGGGGCGCTCCCGCGGCGGAGTAGGTGGCGAAGGTGCCGCCGGGAGAGGTGTGGCGCGCCACCTCCGAGAGCAGCGCGGGCTCCCACAACTCCGGATTCCGCGACGGCGCGAATCCGTCGAGGAACCAGGCGTCGGCTGTTCCGTCCCAGCGTGGAAGGGTTTCCCGCGCGTCGCCCGCCACGACCCGGAGCGTCATGCCGTCGATCTCCGAGCGTCCCGGGCCGCGGTAGGCGTCGATGAGGTCCGCGCTTTCCCCGGACAGGTCGGGAAACGCCGCGAGGGCGCGGGCCATGTCGCCGGGGTCCATCGGAAACGCCTCGAAGGATTCGAACCTCAGATTCCCGGGCGTGCCGGACCTGCGCCACGACCTCAGGGCGACCACCGCGTTGAGTCCGGTTCCGAATCCCAATTCGGCGATCCGGAATCCGCGCGCGAACCGGTCCGGCAACCCGTTTCCGGCGATGAAAACATGTGCGGCTTCCGCCGCGCCCCCTTGAAGCGAATAATACGGGTCTTCAAAACGCGTCGAGACGGGTACATCGTCGCCGCGCCAGACGATTTCGGCTGGGTGTGTTTTGTTCAACGCGCCAACCTCCGATCCCCGGGTGGTCATGGCGGAGGAGTCGGCGATTGGCAACAGCGGAAGTCATCGTGCGCGGGGCCGGGATCATCGGGCTCTCCGTCGCGTGGGAGCTTCGGCGTCTCGGCGCGTCGGTGCTCGTGGTGGATCCCGATGGCGCGGGGTCCGGGGCTTCGGGCGGAATCGTGGGAGCCCTCGCGCCCCACGTGCCGGAGGGGTGGAACGCCAAGAAGCAATTCCAGTTCGAGAGCCTCGACATGGCCGGGGGCTTCTGGTCGGAGGTGTCGGAGGTGTCCGGCATGTCGCCCGGCTATGTCCGGGCGGGGCGCGTCCAGCCGATCGCGGACGGCGCGGCGGAAAAATTGGCGCGCGCCCGCGGATCGGGCGCGGAGGAACTTTGGGGCGGGCGGTATAATTGGGAGATCACGGACGATCCAGGCCCGTTCGCGCCGCTCAGCCCCTCGGGCCTGTGGGTGCGGGACGACCTCAGCGCGCATATCCATCCCCGGCGCGCGGTCGCGGCTCTTGCCGCCGCGCTCGACGTCCGCGGGGTTCCGGTCGTGTCCGCCGCGGAGCCCGGGGACGCGGAGGTTTGGGCGACCGGTTGGCGGGGCCTCGTGTCCCTGACAAACGCGCTGGGCTGGCCCGTGGGCGACGGCGTCAAGGGACAGGCGGCGCTTCTGCTCCCGAAGCGGCCGCCCGGGCTGTCCGCGCAGATTTTCACCGGATCCCTCCATGTGATTCCCCATCTCGACGGCACGGTGGCCGTCGGGTCCACGACCGAACGGGACTGGACCGCCCCCGTTTCCGCGGACGCGACCGTGGCCGCGGAGTTGGCGGCGGAGGCGGAGGAATTGGTTCCCGCCCTTCGGGGGGCGGAGATCATCGGGCGTTGGGCGGGCGTGCGCCCGCGCGCCGCTGGCCGCGCGCCTCTGCTCGACCGCCACCCGCTGAGGGAGGGGGTCTGGATCGCCAACGGCGGCTTCAAGATCGGGTTCGGCATGGCCCCGAAGATCGGCCGCGTCGTCGCCGAAGCGGTTCTCGGCCTGGGCGACGAGATTCCGAATTCGTTCAGGATGACGCCTTGGGAAGCTTAGGTTCGGAAGGCGGATTCCGGGGAGGTCTGGATGGGTCGGGCTTCGGGTGAATGCGACGCGGATCGGCGTCCGTCGGCTCCGCTTCAGTTCTTGGCTTCCCCCGCGGCGGCAAAGGAGCGGTGCACGAACCGTTTGTCGCAATAGCCGCATTCCACCTCGCCGCTGACGCGGTCGAGCGAAAGGAACACGCGCGGATGACCCAAGGCTCCCTCGCCTCCGTCGCAGGACACTCTCCAGACATCCACCACTTCGGTTTCGGGAGGCGCGATCGACATGAGGGTCTCCGGATTGGGTTGCGCGCCGCGGTGAAGGCCGCTTGGACGATCATAGCGATTCGGCGCCGTGCCGCAAGGCGGTTCGAAGGCGCTTTCACGCGCGGGGCCGGATGCGTGGGCCGCGGTGGCCAGTCCCGTACTGGGCGGGGGTCCGGTTTCCGCTTCGGGAACTGGGGGCGCGGTGAATTGAATGTCGGGCACCTGGTCGGATTGAAGATCGGGTCGTGGACCCGGACGCGCCCCGGGCCGCCGCCCGCTTGCATCCATCCGGCGGGAGGACGGTGGGGTTCCGCCCCGGGGCGAATCGGGTGCCGATTTCCGGTGGACGGCGCGCCGTCGCCGCCGGGACATTGCCCGCGGCGGGGGAGGAGGCTCCAAGCGGTGTAAGGGACCGCCACCGGCGATGGCCGGGCGCGGTTCGAGCGAATCACTTGGTCGCGGCATGACGGGGAGGGGAGGTTATCCAAGACCGGGCGGGAAGATTGGTCATGAGGATTCGGGCTGTTCGCGGCCGCGCCGCTTTACCGGATCGCGGGAGGATTTCCACATGCTGGTCCGGTCTGCCGGTAGTCGGTCTGCCACCGTCTCGGTTACCTTGCTCCATTGGGGCGGGTTGTCGGTGGTCTGGGGCGCGGGCGGCATCCGCGGCTTGAGCGGGTTCGGTGGTGATTCGTTCCGTCACCTTCTCCACGGGCGGGAGGGGTGGATTCGGCCGGTTCCGGGAATCGACCATGGTTCCGCCCGCCGCTGGACCGCCGAAACGGGAACCGGATCCCGATACCACCGATGCCGCGCGATGTGATGGAATCCGGGGCGTCGGTCGATGATTCGGCTCGATGATCCCCTGTGGACTATGGATTGCGGCGTCGCGTCGCTTGCACCAGTCCAGAAATTCGCTATCTTGCGGGAGATGTCGGCGGGATGATCGTTCAACGGAGCGACTTCCGCCAAGGTTCGAAGATCAGGAGGATGCACGATGAGCGATGATCAAAAGCCGCAGACAGCGAAGACCTTCCCTCGGGCGGAGATGGAGGAGCAAAGTCCGCCGCGGAAGCCGCCAAAGCCGACGGAGAAGGACGTGAATTGGGTCAAGCGGGGCGCTTGAATATTCGGATGGGGCCCCATTGTTCAATTGTGGCCCCCATGCGTCCTTCGCCCACGGGTTTGAAACCACGCCGCGGCTTCAGGGAGAGACCGGCGCAACGTTCCGGCCTGCCGTTCTATCGGCGGTCGCCGGAGTTGTTACGTGTGATGGGCTCGCGGAACGGGTGGTTGGTTTCGAACCACCATTTGGGGGAACGACATCCCTGTGGCGGCGGAGTGCCGCCACCGGAGAGATGCGGTTTGAGGAACGGCATCGCTCAGGCATGGACACTCCGCGGCGTCAAAGCGAAATCAAACCCGAGACACCACAACGGTTCAAGGTTCCCGCTCGCCCACACGGTTTCCGGTTTTTCGCGGCGGGAAGGTGGAGCGCGGAAGCTGGCCACCCGGATGGCGCGGGTTTCTCCGCGCCATCCACACGTCCGCGCATGGGGAGCTGTGTCACGGGTATCTTCGCATGACCTCGGATTTCCGATTCCGGGGTGCTTCGGATGTGGTCCGTGGCTCGGTTACCGCATGGGTTGGCCGTTCGGACATGATATTCACGGTGATTGAACACCGAAGCACCCCTCAACGCAAAATCGTGACAATATTGCGTAATCTGCCCTTGACAAGACAAAAAACAACATTGAAGCGGCGAGGGACCAGAGTCCCCAGCGTAGCCATCTTTCGATGGAATTCAGCTGCTGTACATTTTTTCGGCAGGCGATCATATTGACTTCGGCGATCCATTCCTTGGCCACCTCGAGGTCATAGTCATTGAGAACCTCCGCGGCTCTTTCCAAGTTCGGACCATCTCCTTGGTGATGGGGATAAATCGCGAGCAAACCACAGACCACGCAAATCGAGAGGCATGTGTACGCGAGCGAAATCAAGACGACCCCAACAGTTTCCCCCGGGATATCAGCCCTTGCGATCAGGACCGCCACGCCGAGCATGATGCTGGCTTTCGTCGTGATTAGTCGCTGTGTGTCCGCCTGATCCTTCAAGCGCTCACTGGAAATTTCAAACAGCGTGCTGGCCTTGCTCATCTTCGCTCTCCCTGCGGGTTCGTCGTGGATTTACGTCAATCGGCCGGGTAAGCCACTCGCCCGTGGTGTTCAAGGCCGTGAGGTGGCTTTATTTCAAAGAAAATCGAATTCGGGGTGGAAATGGCATCGAGACGGGGATTAAACGGGATGTTCGCTTGCGAAGGTCGGTGTTCCGGCTGTCGTTAAGTGGCGGTCGGATCCGCTGGGTGGCTTTGCGGGGCAGACGTGGCGGTGCGGATTCTCCCCGGGCCATTTGTTTTTGGCCGGGGTCGTGGGGCGAGGAGGGCGCGCCCGGGACTCGCGGAGGTCGGACGTGGCGTTGTGAATTTCGGTCGGGTGATCAGGAAACCCGAATACGTGAACAGCACCTTGTGGAACGCATGTTGCCGATTCGTTCCAAGCCCAAGAGCGCCTGACAGTCCAAGAGGGCCATTGGCGGCCTTGAACTGAACAAGATCAAGCGTGATTCGGCGCAAAGTGATTCGTTTGAATGTCGATTCGAAGCCGGCGGACCCGATCGATGGTGTAAGAGTGGTGGATCGCTCCTTGGTCACGCGACGTGAATCGATTCGTTCCGAAGTGAAGGTGGTGGGGCAACTGGTCCGCTGGGCGACCTCTATGAGCGAGACGTGGTGGGCTTCGTGGTGGCCAAGGCGCAAAGGTGATTCGTCTTGGATGTTGGGGATTCGCTCACGCCTCGCGCGGGCGTCCGCGTGCGGAGATCTCTTGAGCAGCCCGCCGACCCCCATCGCCGCGATGTCGGCGTCGCCGACCTTCAGGCCGCAAGCCACCCGGGATAGGACGAAACCCTCTCCGATCAGCGCCGGGGGATCTGACGCAACCGGGCAGCCCAATCACCGGGTTGGCTCCAAGCGATTCCAAGAACTGCAGATTGCCAGGATCCACCGGCATGCCGAAGCGCGTGACCTCGCCTCCCGCGGCGCGGACGCCTTCGGGGGCGACATCGTGAATATCGGAAGTGGCCGACGCCGTCAGGATCAACTGCAAATCGCTCGAGCGTCACGATAGAGCGCCCGCGATGGCTCCGGGTTCGTGGGGAACGGTCGTGACGGCGTCGAGGCTCATGCCCAATTCTTCGATCCTGGAGCGGATCGCGGCGATGCCCTTGACGTCGTCGGGGGCCGCGGGAGTGCTGGTGACCAAGAGATCGGCGGACCGCAACGATACCGGTATCACGGATATCGCTCCCCGAGCCGCCTCACCGGCATCGTCAATGGTCGCGGACGGGACGCCGTAGGCGATGATTTTCATGGTACCGACGAGACTTCCGGGACGGGTTTGAGCGAACGGCGCGGGGCTGGCGAAGGTGTTGTCCGGGCCGCAGCACCAGGCGTCTCGGCAGTGGAGCGGGACCTTGGTTGATGACCGACAAGAGGATTACCCATGTGCGCGGCGGCCTCTCCGTGCGCCATGACACGGCCAATGATTCCGTGGGTTCTCACGCGAATCGGAGCTGATACTGGGCCGATTCCGCAGTACCTGTTGACGGAGTTCGCGAAACGGTTCAAGTTCACTCGAGGTTCCAGATTGATGCGGGTCTGACGTGGAGATAGACCGGCATGCTCATCCAGTCATTTTTGCTTGGACGTGTGGTGATGAATCTCGGATGTTGTTGGCACTCA
>JANQKA010000526.1 GCA_028281405.1 Hasllibacter sp.
CGTCGGCGCGTCCGGACGGCTCGTCGGGCGCCGGATCATGCGACGTCCCGCTCCACGACGACTTTCCGCTCCCCTCTCGTGGTCAGGCGTCGCGCTCCATGATCCAACGCACCTCGGGAGCCGGAACGAATCGCCATTTCCGAAGCGGCCCCGCCATCACGTTGAGGTAGTACATCTCAAACCCGTAGGGCGCTCCGCAGGGATGGTGCCCGCGCGGCACCAAAACCACATCGCCGTCCGAAACCGCCATGGTTTCGTCGAGCATCCCGTCGTCGGTGTAGACCCGCTGCACCCCGAACCCGTCGCTTGGATTCAACCGGTGGTAGTAGGTCTCCTCCAGATAGGTGATTCGCGGATAATCGTCCTCGTCGTGTCGATGGCTCGGGTAGGAGGACCAATGTCCCTGGGGCGTGAACACCTCCGTCACCAAAAGCCGTTCGGCGACGGGGTTGTCCTCCATCGCGATGTTGTTGATGTGGCGGGTGTTCGCGCCCTTGCCACGCTGGATCGTTTCGATCCCTTCCGGCCCGATCCGCCGCGCCGGCCTGTCGGTCCCGGGGGACGCCGGGGCGGCGCAGACCGCGAGGGCGCAATCGGTCTCGGCCACCGCCTCCCAAGCCGCGCCGGCCGGAACGTAGACCGAGTGCGGCGGCGATTTTTCGAACACGTCCATCCGCTCACCGACGGTGCCGAAGTTCACGCCGCCTCCGGAGACCTCCGCCCTGCCCTCGACCATCACGAGGATCGCCTCCCGGTCGCCGTTGGCCTCCGCCGCGCTGTCACCGGCCCGCAGGCGGAAAAGCGAGAATCCGACATACCGCCATCCCGCCGAGGCGGGCGTGATCTCATGGACCTTGCCTCGCGTTCCGAAGGGCTTTCTCAACAAGTCGCTCATGCGGCGCTCCCTTGGACTGCCCGGCGCGCGCGATCCCAAGCCGCGCACAGCCGGGCGAAATTCTCCCGCATGGCGGCGACCGCCGCCCCATCGTCCACCCGGCCGGCGAACCATTCCCCCGCCACCGGGCCGAAAATCGTCCGTCCCACCGCGAATCCCTTCACCATGGGCTCGCGGGCCGCCAAAGCGAAACTCCGCTCAAGCTCCGCCTCCGGCGCGTCAAGTCCCAGCACCACGATTCCCCGCGTCCCCGGGTCTCCATCCACGACCGCCGCGGCGGCCTCCGCCCAGGCGCGCCCGGTTTTGAACGGCTCCAGTTTCCACCAGTCGGGGTGCACGCCCGCGTCGTGGAACCGCCGGATCACCGCCGGGCTCGCGTCATCGTCTGAAGCGCCGACCTTCGACGGTATCACCTCCAGAAGGAATTCCAAGCCGTTCCGCCGCGCCGCCGCGAACAGCCGCCGCACGGTCGCGATCTGATCGGACCACATCCACTCTTCGTCTCCGGGATGCGCGAAGCACAGGCACTTCACCACATGTTCGCGCGGCCATTCCCGCAGCCCGCCGCAATCCGGCCCCAATTCGGGCTCCAGCGTCAGCGGACGCGAACCCGGCCATTCGGCGGGCCTGCCAATCCATAGGCCCGTCCCGGCCGCGCGGTCGAGCGCGTCCCGGCCCAACCGCCCGTCGCACAACACGCCGTGACCGGGCCGGCCATCCGCGTGGGCGAGCGCCGCGTCGAGGCACAGTTCTTTGAATCGACCAACGCCTTCGGACGTCGCTCCCTCCAATTCCATCAACCAGTCGCGATGGTCGAAGGCGAACACCCGCATGTCGGGCCATTCGCCCCTCCGGGTGGCCGCCCAATGCACCCGTTCGAGTTCCTCGTCGTTCCTCAGGTCGGGCCTGACGATTCCGCGGTCGAAAAAGAACCGCAGTTCCTCCCAACTCGGGTAGGCCGGTGCGCATCCGTGTCGCGACACCGCGAGGGCACCGCAGGCGTTTGCGTATTTGAGCGAGGTCCGCCAATCCTCCCCGTCGAGCCATCCCTTCAGCAGTCCCGCCATGAAGCCGTCGCCGGCCCCGAGCACGTTGAAAACCTCGACCTCGAATCCAGGCCCGGACACGCCCCCGTCCAAATCATCCGGAAAATCCCCGTGGAAGGCGGAGGCGCCCATCGGCCCCCTCTTGCAGACGAGCGTCGCGTCGGTCGCCCCGCGCACCGCCCGCAGCGCGGCGACCGTGTCACGCGTCCCTCCGGCGATGTGGAATTCCTCTTCGGTTCCCACGATCAGATCGAACAGGCGCAGCGTCGATTGTAATTTCCCGGTGACCTCGGAGCTTTCCACGTAGCGGCTTTCGCCCTCGCCGTGACCCGCCACGCCCCAAAGATTAGGGCGGTAGTCGATGTCCAGAGCCGTCCGCAGCCCATATTCCCGCGCCAGCCGCAGCGCTTTCAGCGTGGCCGCCTCGACCCGGGGATGGCTGAGGTGCGTGCCCGTGGCCACCACCGACCGCGATTCGGCGATGAACGCCGGATCGATATCGTCCTCGGTCAGCCCCATGTCCGCGCAGTTCTCGCGGTAGAAGATCAGCGGGAATCGCGATCTGTCGCGGATGCCCAGCAGGACCAGCGCCGTCAGCCGTTCGGGGTCGGTCTTGACTCCGCGCGTGTCGACGCCCTCGCGCTCGAGCTGTTCGCGGATGAACCTGCCCATGTGTTCGTCGCCGACGCCGGTGATCACCGCCGACTTCAGCCCCAACCGCGCCGCGCCGCAGGCGATGTTCGTGGGGCTGCCTCCGATGTATTTGTCGAAGGAGCCCATGTCCTCGAGGCGACCGCCGACCTGGCTGCCATAGAGGTCCACCGAAGACCTGCCGATTGTGATCAGGTCGAGGGGCTTCGTCATCGGTCGGGTCTCCTCCGCTAGAATTCGCCCGCTACCCGATTCACTCGGTGGAAGCGAGTCGGGCAATTCCCCGCCTCCCCCGCGTGTCGCGGAACGGCCAAGCCGGGTGATTCGGGTGATTCGTTCCGCCCCCCGTCCAGCTTCGCGCGTGTTCGCGCGGGCGCACAACCTCAAGGATGGAAGTCGTGGGGCGCTTCGACCCGCAGCCTCGTTCCAGAAAAATCTCCGACAACCTCGGCCATGGACAGCCAGGGACACGCTCACGCAACTGGCAACCGGGCGGCCGGTCCGGAGGCTCCGATTCATCAATGTGCTCCCGCCTTGCGCCATGGCCCGTTCAGCGATGCCGCGCGCCACGGGGGATTCTGCGGTCGATTTCCTCCACCATGACCTCCCGACACCGCGCGGTTCAGGCAATATCGCCCACTTCACCTCTCCGCGGCCCCGTCAACGCTTCGACGTCCCTTCTAGCGGCAGTTGCGACATGATTCGGTCGTCGTGCGGGACCGTCGTGCCAATGGGCCTCCCTTCCGGACATCGCACAGAACGGATCCGTTTGCCGCGCAGCGGCATGAGCGGGGCGACCGACCAGACGAGACGCGGGTGGACGGGACAAACTCCTCAAGAATCGCCATGCGGGCAAGAGGTTCGGGCGTTGAGTCACGGCAGCTGGCCAAAGCCGCCGTAGGGCATCCCGAACGCCGTTCGTCTTGCTGGCATAACCCGCTTGACGTCGTGGCCTCCTTCCACGAAAAGCGGCGGGATCGATCGCATGGAGAGGACGCGATGCGTCACCATCCCCAGTCATCGGGAGGAAGGCTCTCGGCAGGAGCATCCCCCGTTCATCCGCGGTGGCCGTGGCCACCAAGGGATTCGGGAAAGGGGCGACGAGTCGTCACCATCCACATCGGGGAGCAGCCTCCCGCGTGCTCCCGATTCGGCTTAACCGCTGTCCCGTCTGCTACTCTGTTGCTGCCGCGCGCGCCCCACAGGGGCAACGGGCGGCCATGGCGAACCGTCGGATCGTTTCCGGGAACGACGCCCCTTGACACCACGAATCGAATCGGTTTCTTCGGGTCGATGAATTTTGCGAATAAGGAGGTGGCTCCGGGCGTCCGGACCATTTTGAAGCGATGAGCGACAACTCGATCGTGACAGAGACGAAACTGCCGGATCCCAACGAGCCTCGGGAATTCTCTCCCGAGGAAGAGGATTTCATCACGTTCGGCCAGAAGCTCGAAGACGCGCTCTGGAATGCCAGCGCGCCGCTCGTGATGGCGGTCGATGGGCCTTGGGGGTGCGGGAAAAGCTACTTTCTACGCCGGTGGGCCAGCCACATCAAGGCGATAGAACAGCAAGAAGCACAAAAACAATTAGAATACCCTCGGGGAATCAAAGTGATATATTTTGACGCCTTTAAAAAGGACTATCTGGAGGATCCACTCGTATCTCTCCTGCTTGCGGTGGTCGAGCATATTCCGGATCAAAACGGGATATTTAAAGAAGCTGCCAAAAAAGTATTGCCTGTTCTTCTCAAAAGCACATTTAACATTTTGACTGCGGGGGCGACTCGGGAACTGGGGGAACTTTCCTCCGCTGTCGCTGAGGCGGCAAATAACACAGTACAACTCGGAATAGATGAACTTAATGGTTGGTGGAGGAACGCAGCGGCCCGGGAGGGCGGTATGGAAGAATTGCAAAAAGCACTCACCGAAGCTATGGAGGCGGAAGGTCGTGTAAAGAAACTGTTTGTCATAGTCGACGAGTTGGACCGGTGCCGCCCTAACTACGCGCTAAGGGTTTTGGAAACGATCAAGCATGTGTTCGCCGTTCCCAATGTGCATTTCGTTCTGGGGGTGAATTTGGAGCAGCTCGCCCGCTCGGTGCAACACGCTTATGGAACGGGGATATCCGGGGAAAAGTATCTCCAGAGGTTTGTGCACGCGAAAATGACTATGAAAATTTCAAACGAATCCAGTCCCGATTGGCGTCATCTGCGTGCACGTGATTATCTCAAAGGAATCAGGAATGATGAAAAGAATCTTAATCTCGCCAGAGTTCTTGATTGGGTTGACATTAATGAAAATATCACTTATAGAGAAATGCAACGCTTGGACACCCTCGCGCAATTAACCAGAATGCCGAATTACGGCCTGAAAGGATTGGACGCTTCAGCTGCGATGATATTGAACATCTGCAAACCAGAATTTTACGCCTCTCTCCGAGATCGTGACAACACACAGGTGAAATATATTAAAAAGTTTTTTTCAATTGAATTTGGAGAACGTCCAATCAATATGGATGAAGAGCACATAATTTTGGGCGCATGGATATTACTTCAATTGAACGAGGCAATTCCTATTTATGTTGAGGATAACTATTTACAGAAAATAAATTTAAACAGCACGAAATTCAACCCCGGGATATTTGATAGAATCGATGGATTAGTCATACTTTGACGATTGCTCTCATTTACTCAAATACCATTTCATTCAGAATCTTATTCCTCAAGAATATTCGCAAAACCTTAGTGGATATTTTAATTGAATGACCAATTTTCGATACTTTCCTCATTCCTCGATGCCAGCGTTAACTTTGACGGATATGCCAAGCCCGTCCATTCCCGCGATCATTTAGAAACCAACTACCACGCGCATACCGTCGCTTTCACGCCTTTAGAGTGCAAGTAAAGTATCGTTCCAGAAAAATCAAATCCATGGCACCTCGTCAGTTGGCTGCTTCGCGGAAATCCCAAATTTGATCTTTCCCCAACGATGCGGTTCCAGTCATCCAATAAAGCGCACTCCCACAAATTTCGCATTCGGCGGGATTATTCCGGAGAAATCTGCGAATGTCTGCACTCTTGGCCACCCGAACAGGACGGCGCGCCGTCGATTCCCACGATGACCTCGCAAAATGTGGTTGCAATTCACTTTGGGCTTCCCTATGGATGCCATCGACGCCTGTACACGGATGGTTGTCGCCACCGCCGTGCGGGCAGCATCAGTCCGCAGGGCAATCCCGCCGAAACGAAAGGGGAAGAAAAGTGAAGGATTCAGCGAACAAAGAGGCCCCCGCGAGACCGCCGGGAATCAGGGCCGACTCCACGCACGGAACGGAAATTTCGGGACGAATGTATAACATGCTCCTCAACACGGAGGCCGATGTTCCGCAAGTCCGGATTTTCGAAGCTGGGATCAACGAAGGCGTAATCCCTGACTTCTACAGGCACCTCGCCACCATAACGCCTCCTCCCACTGCGCGGGATGTGGCCTTTCGCGTGATTGACGAAATTTCGGCCCACTACGTTGATCGCTCGGTTCTGGGAGTCACCGACGATAAGGCGGAATCCGGTTTCGGTTTCGCTTCGGTCGAGGGCGTTCCGGAAGACGAGGTCGTCGCGGCCGCTGAGCGTGCATTCCCGGGCGGTGTGCAGATCGTTTCACCAATAGACGGGCCGCGGCCCCCCTTCGCCTCGACTTGAACTTGCCCAAGAAGCGAGCCATTCGCGATCAGGACCGTACCCTCGGCTTCGACGTGGGTTGAGGACGCTCTCCCCGTCAACGCTTCGCGGCATGGGAGCCGAATTTCAAGTGCTCCGTCTGATTTCCGGCGGAGCACCGCCCTACCCTTCCGGCGGGCGATGAATTCGCGCATGCTTGCGATCCTTTTGGGGGCGCCCATTTGCTCGGTGGAGCGTCGAGCATGCCCTTACACACCTCGGTCGCCCGAGTTCAACGTCAACCTCCTCCCTCCACCGCTCCTCCGACATGCCGAAATTGACGTAATCGATGACGATTGGATGATGGAATTCTGACTGTTGACGCGCCATCGTTTGCGGTGCAGTGATAAAATGGA
>JANQKA010000742.1 GCA_028281405.1 Hasllibacter sp.
GGCTGGCGCGGCTGGCCGGGACGGGGCTACGCGCTCGGCGTCGGCGAGGTCAAACTCACGGGCATGGTGCGTCCAGACCGCGGGATGCTGACCTATCATGTGGACTTCACCAAGGCCGTCCGGTCCCGAAGGCTGACCATGGGCGTGGCCGATGGCCGGGTGGAAGCCGACGGCGAACCCATTTATCAGGTCAAGGACATGAAGGTCGCTCTCTCCGAGAGTTGAACCCGAGGGAAAGGAGTCCAGCCATGCGCCGCGTCGTCATTACCGGAATGGGCATCGTCTGCCCCATCGGAAACAGCGTGGACGAGGTCGCCGCTTCCCTGAAGGCGGGAAGGTCCGGCATCGTCGCGGCTCCGGAATACGCCGAGCTCGGATTCCGCACCCAGGTGCACGGGTTGCCGGACATCGACTTGGAGGCGCACGTCGACAAGCGCCGGATGCGCTTCATGGGGCGCGGGGCGGCCTACACCCACATCGCGATGGAGCAGGCGATCGCCGACGCCGGCCTCGGGGAGGACGAGGTATCCAACGAGCGCACGGGACTCATCGCCGGGTCCGGCGGGCCGTCCACGTCGAATTTCCTGACGGCGTTCGACAGCGTTCTCAAGAAGGGCGCCCCCAAGCGCATGGGGCCCTTCATGGTCACGCGCTGCATGTCCTCCACGGTCTCGGCCTGCCTCGCGACACCTTTCAAGATCAAGGGGCTGAACTATTCCATCACATCGGCCTGCTCCACGACGCTGCATTGCATCGGCAACGGGGTCGAGCAGATCCAAATGAACAAGCAGGACATCGTGTTCGCGGGCGGCGGGGAGGAGGTCGATTGGACCCTCTCGTGCCTGTTCGACGCGATGGGAGCGATGTCGTCGAAATACAACGACGCGCCTCAAACCGCCTCGCGCCCCTTCGACGCCAACCGCGACGGTTTCGTCATCGGCGGCGGCGGCGGCATGCTCGTGCTCGAGGAATACGGTCGGGCCAAGGCCCGCGGGGCGAGGATTTACGGGGAGGTCACCGGCTACGGGGCGACATCCGACGGCTTCGACATGGTGGCCCCGTCCGGAGAAGGCGGGGAGCGGTCCATGCGGATCGCGATGTCCACGCTGCCGAAGGAACGCCGGATCACCTATGTCAACGCCCACGGCACCTCCACTCCCGTCGGCGACGTCACCGAGGTGGAGGCCGTCAGGGCGGTGCTCGGCGACGACCACGCTCCCGTGGGCTCGACGAAATCGATGACGGGACACGCGCTCGGCGGCGCCGGCGTGCACGAGGCGATCTATTCTCTCATCATGATGCGGGACGGATTCATCGCGCCGTCCATCAACATCGATGAGCTGGACGGACAACTCAGGCCCGGCGAGATCGCCACCGGGCTTCTGGAGGGCGTCGAGCACGACAGCGTTCTCTCCAACAGTTTCGGCTTCGGCGGCACCAATGCCACGCTGGTGATGAGCAAGATCAAGGACTGAAATCATGACGGAATTGCTTGCGGGAAAACGCGCCTTGATCATGGGGGTCGCCAACGACCGCTCGATCGCATGGGGAATCGCCAACGCCATGGCGGAACACGGCGCCGAACTCGCGTTCACATATCAGGGCGAGGCGTTCGAAAAGCGTGTGCGCCCGCTGGCCGAGACCCTCGGGTCCGGAATCGTGGTCGACGCCGACGTGGAGGACGACGCCTCCCTCGACGCCCTGTTCGAGAGGTTGGCGTCCGAATGGGGAAACTTGGACATCCTCGTCCACGCCATCGCGTTCTCCGACAAGTCCGAATTGACGGGCAGGTTCATCCACACGACCCGGGACAACTTCAAACGGTCCCTGTCGATCTCCTGCTTCTCGCTGATCGACGTGACCCGCCGGGCCCGGCCGCTGATGACGGAGGGAGGCAGCGTCCTGACGCTGACCTACCAGGGGTCGAATCGGGTGACGCCGTTCTACAACGTGATGGGGGTCGCCAAGGCGGCGCTGGAATCGACCGTCCGCTATCTCGCCAACGATCTAGGGCCCGAGGGCATACGAGTGAACGCGATTTCGCCCGGCCCGATGAAGACTTTGGCCGGAGCCGCCATCGGAGGCGCCCGCCGCACCTTCAAGCAGACCGAGGCGAACGCGCCGCTGCGCTCCAACGCCACCTTGGAGGCGGTGGGCGGAACCGCGGTCTATCTTTCTTCAAAGCACGGAGCGTGCACGACCGGAGAGA